>JBCBHB010000521.1:0-2815 GCA_038526025.1 Pseudomonadota bacterium | reverse complement strand
CGACGAACCGGCCCCCGGCGCCAACACGCCCGAATTCACCGTCTCGGAGCTGTCGCGCGGCGTGAAGCGCACGCTCGAGAGCGCCTACGGCCATGTGCGCGTTCGGGGCGAGCTCGGCCGTGTCACCTTCCACCGCAACGGCCATGTCTATCTCGACCTGAAGGACGAGAACGCGGTGCTGGCGGGGGTGGTGTGGAAGAGCGCCGTGCGCAGCCTCGAGATCCGCCCGCAGGAGGGGGACGAGGTGATCGCGACGGGGCGGATCACCACCTTTGCCGGCCAGTCGAAGTACCAGCTCGTGATCGAGAGCCTCGCTTATGCCGGGGAAGGCGCGCTGCTGGCCCGGCTCGAGCGGCTGCGGAAGGCACTGGCGGCGGAGGGGCTGTTCGACGAGAGCGCCAAGCGGCCCCTGCCCTTCCTGCCGCGCACCATCGGCGTCATCACCTCGCCCACCGGCGCCGTGATCCGGGACATCCTGCACCGGCTGGCGGAGCGCTTCCCGGTGCATGTGATCGTGTGGCCCGTGGCGGTGCAGGGGCCAGCGAGCGCGCCGGCGGTCTCGGCGGCGATCCGCGGGTTCAACGGGCTCGCGCCCGGCGGCCCCGTGCCGCGGCCCGATCTTCTCATCGTCGCCCGCGGCGGCGGTTCCATCGAGGATCTCTGGGGGTTCAACGAGGAGGCCGTGGTGCGCGCGGCCGCCGCCTCCACCATCCCGCTGATCTCCGCCGTGGGGCACGAGACGGACACGACGCTGATCGACCACGCGGCCGACCGGCGCGCGCCGACGCCGACGGCCGCGGCCGAGATCGCGGTGCCTGTGCGCGCGGAGCTCGCCGCGGGGCTGGCGGAGCTCGAAGCCCGCCGGTTGCGCGCGCTCTCCCGCAGCCTCGCGCTGCGGCGCCAGCGGCTGGCAGATATCGCCCGCGCCCTGCCCCGCCCGGCGGAACTGGTGGAGCTTCGCCGCCAGCGCCTCGCCGCCCTCCGGCTGCCCGAGCCCCGGCGGCTGGTAACGGAGGCCCGGCAGCGCCTCGCCCCCGCCGCCGGCCGGCTGGCACCCGCCCTCCGCAGCGCGGTCGCCCGCGGCCGTATCGCGCTGGCGGAGCGCGCGGCCCGCCTCGCCCCCCGCCGCCTTGCCGAGAACACGGCGCGGGCCAGGCGGGAGGTGGCAGGCCTCGTGGCCCGCCTCGCCCCGGCGCTCGAGCGCCGCCGCCGCGCAGCACGGGACCGGCTGACCGCCAGCGCGCGCCTCCTCGAGAGCCTGAGCGAGGCCCGCACCCTCAAGCGCGGCTTCGCCATCGTGCGCGGCGCGGAAGGGGCCGTCATCACCGCCGCCGCCGGCATCACGTCCGGCACCAGCCTCAGCCTCGGCTTCCATGACGGCAGCGTGGCCGCCACCGCGGGCGGCGCCCCAGCGGAGACACCGGCTCCCCGCAAGAAGCCCCCCCGCGGCCCACGCACAGCCCCCGGCGCCCGACAGCCCGGCCTCTTCGACGAAACCTGACCCATCGCCCCCGTGAAGGAGGACACCATGCCCAAGGGATACTGGATCGCCCACGCCGATGTGCACGACATGGAGGCCTGGCAACGCTATGTTGCAGACGCACGTGCGGCCTTCGAGGCCAACGGCGCCACCTTCCTCGCCCGTGGCGGCGCGCATGAGGAAGCGGAAGACCCCCAGGGCCGGAGCCGCCACGTCGTCATCGAGTTTCCGAGCCTCGCCGCCGCCCAGGCCTGCTACCATTCCGAGGCCTACCAGGCCGCGCGCAAGCACCGGGAGGGTGCGGGCACCGTCTCGATCACCCTCGTCGAGGGCCTCGGCTGATCCACCCGGCGAAGATCGCCGCGGGTCGAGGATGGCGAAGCCACCGGCAGCGACGGCGCGGCAGCTTTCGAAGGACCATCGGCGAAGGACCATCGGCAAGGCCCCACGCGGCGCCTCCCCAGCCCGCCTGCCGGGCGGCGGCAGGTCCTCCCGCAACCCGCTGCCGCCCCAGTCTTGGCATCGTCCCAGCCCCGGCACCGCAGACACCACGAAAGAGCATCGCGCCGACCAGGCGCGATTCCGCTTACCCGAAGGCCGCGCGTCCCCGCAGCACTGGGAGGCAGCGCCCGAAGAACAGCGCCAGCAGCAGCACATAGGGGAAGGCCGGGAAGACGCCCGGCACCTTGGTCATCGACATCACGTTGAGCGCCCCGAGCGCCACCAGCATGATCTTCTCATAGGGGAAGAACCCGTGCGCCAGCGCGTAGCGGAGCTGGTAGAGGATCCCGATATAGAGGAGCCCCATCTCGTAGATCATCGTCCGCGGCCCGGCGGCAAACAACGCGAAGCAGAGCACCGCCGCCTTCAGATCCTCCGGCATGTCCCGCCGCGCCCAGACCACCACCATGATCGCCACGCAGGGCAGCGCGAAGCCTGCATGCACAGCGCCGGCCACCGGGATCGGCACGAGCCAGCCCCTGAGATAGCTGAAGACGCTGGCCGTCAGCCGGTAATCCGCCGTATCGGAGGTATGCGTCACCGTCGTGGCCTCGAGCTTGGCGACCCACGCCTCCCACACTGCGAAGCCCCCCACCAAGGTGGTGAGCGCCGCGAGCACCAGCAGCGTCACGCTCGCCCAGACCAACGCCATCACCGTCCGCTCGGCCAGAAAGGCCAGCGGCAGCGGCACGAAGAGATGCGGCTTCATCGTCGCGAAGCCGAGCGCGAGCCCCGAGAGCACCGGGTGGCTGCGGCGATACTCGATGGCGAGGGCCAGCAGCACGGCCCAGTAGAGCCCCGCCTGCCCGGTCACCAGCGTGATCAGCATGGGCG
>JBCBHB010000520.1:0-2824 GCA_038526025.1 Pseudomonadota bacterium | reverse complement strand
CGGCGGCGAAGAGGGCGGACCAGATCTGGATGGTCTGGCCGTAATAGCTGCCGGCGAGGAGGCGCGCGCCGAGGCCTTCGACCGCGCCGGTGGGCAGCTCGCCCACGATGGCGCCGACGAGGCTGATCGCCACGGCCACCTTCAGTGAGGCGAAGAGGTAAGGCAGCGAGGCGGGCAGGCGCAGCTTCCAGAACACCTGCGCCTTGCTGGCGTTGTAGGTCGTCATCAGGTCGAGCTGCATCGCGTCGGGCGAGCGCAGGCCCTTCGTCATCCCCACCACCACCGGGAAGAAGGAGAGATAGGTGGAGATCAGCGCCTTGGGCAGAAGCCCGGAGAGGCCGACGGCGTTGAGCACGACCACGATCATCGGCGCGATGGCGAGGATGGGTATGGTCTGGCTCGCGATCACCCAGGGCATCACGGAGAGCTCCATCGCCCGCACATGGACGATGCCGACCGCGAGCAGGACACCGAGCACGGTGCCCATCGCGAAGCCCAGCAGTGTGGCGGAGAGTGTGATCCAGCCGTGGTAGACGAGGCTGCGCTTCGAGGTGATGCGCTTCTCCACCGTCGTCTCCCAAAGCTCCACCGCCACCTGATGGGGGGCGGGCAGCACGGGCCGCTCCTGCGCCATGGTGTTGGCGAGCATGGTGGTGATGGCAGGGTCCGTGCCCGCCCGCGCGGCCTGATCCCGCTCCCAGGCGAGGTTCATGACCGCGGCGGCGCCGTACCACAGCACCACGATGACGGCGACGACGGTGAGGACGGGCAGGACGGCCCTCATCGCTCCCCGTCCCTGTCGTCGTACCGGCGATGCGGCACCAGATCGTCGAGCAACCGCCCCCAGAAAATGAGCACCAGGATGGGCACCCAGACAACGCCAAGAAGCGCAAGGGTGACAAAGAGCGAGGGCACGAAGCCCAACGCAGCCATGACGACGCCGCCGCCGACCAGCCAGAGCCAGGCCCGAAGCGTCCCCTCGCAGCGCAAGAGGAACCGCTGGGTTGCGCCGGTGCGCATCGGCTCAGACATCCGCACCTCCCTCACCATGGCCTGCCCTCAGGCCGTCCCGAACCCGCCGGGCAACCTCGAGAAACTCGGGTGTCTCACGGATGTCGAGCGGGCGTTCACGGGGCAAGGGGCTCTCAATCACATCCACGATACGGCCGGGTCGCGGGCTCATCACCACGATCCTTGTGGAGAGGTAGACCGCCTCGGGTATCGAGTGGGTTACGAAGCCCACCGTCTTGCCAGTGCGTGCCCAAAGGGCGAGCAGTTCCTCGTTCAGCCGGTCCCGCACGATCTCGTCGAGCGCACCGAAGGGTTCGTCCATCAGCAGGATACTGGCATCGAAGGAGAGCGCGCGGGCGATGGAGGCGCGCTGCTGCATTCCGCCCGAGAGCTGCCAGGGAAACTTTCGCTCAAAACCGTCGAGCCCCACAAGGCTGAGGACGCGGGAGACGCGCTCCGCCTGTTCCGCCCTGGGCACGCCCATGATCTCGAGCGGGATCCGGATATTGCCGCCAACGGTGCGCCATGGGAAAAGCGCTGCCGCCTGAAAGACATAGCCGTAGGTGCGGGCCTGGCGCGCCGCCTCGGGGCTCATGCCGTTCACCGTGATGCTGCCGCCCGTGGGCTGCTCGAGCGCTGCGACGACGCGCAGGAAGGTGGTCTTGCCGCAGCCCGAGGGCCCGATAAAACTCACGAAATCGCCCGGCTGGATGGTGAGATCCACGCCCGAGAGCGCGTGGACCGGGCCGTCCCGCGTCTCGAACACGAGGTCGAGCCCGCGGGCTTCGATTGCGGCCGCGTCCGCAGCGGCGGCCGGTGACGCTGTTGCCGCCATGGCGGTGTCTTCGGCGACGCTCATCAGGCCTCCTTCTTGCCTGGCTCCCCGATGGGGCCGAGGAACATCTGCAAGATCCGTTCCCGCCCGATCTGGTTCGTGAGCTCCCCCACGGCCGTATAGACGAGAAACAGCACCACGAGCCAAAGCTGGATGGCCAGGAACCTCGGCCAATCGAAATGGGCCAGATGCTCCGCGAGGCCAGCCGCGAAACCGTCCGGGCCAGTCAGGGCGCTGAAGAGCTTCTCGATGATCCGGAAGACCAGGGTGACGAGCACATAGAGCCCGGTCTTCCACAGGGTGTTCCAGATCAGCGGATGTTCGGGGTAGCGGTTGAAGAAGGGGAGCTTGTCCGCCACCAGCACCGCCTTGCCGCAAACCAGCGCGGCGAAGGTTGCGGCGACATGGACGGACGCATGCGCCGAGCCGCCGGCTTCGAGCATCTCGGCCGTGAGAACCAGCAGGTTGAAGCTGATGAGAAAGAACACCGTGGGCGGTAGCATGTGCTTGAATTCCCGCGTCACGAACGCCCGTGCTTTCGACATGTCCGGTCCCCCAAATCGAGCCGGCACGGAGCATAGGGCAGCGATTGCGAGAGTGGCCAGCGAAAGGCACGTTCAGGTCTGGAAGCAGCGCGACGGAAGGAAGGGAGCGTGATGTCAGATAGCGGCGACGGCACCAAACCGAGGGGCGACAGCTGTGCACGGCTCCGCCCGGGCGGGACCTATAGCGGCAAGCAGGGCTTCGACTATTTCGAGGGCATCGCGGCCGAGACGGTGGGCTCGAAGGGCATCTGCATGCATCTTCTCACCATTCCGCCGGGGGCGCGGGCCAAGGCGCATCTGCACGAGAGCCACGAGACGGCGATCTACACGCTGGAGGGCGAGGTGGTCATGTGGTGGGGGCACGAGCTCGAGAACCGGATGGACACGAAAGCCGGGGACCTCGTCTACATCCCGGCCGGCATGCCCCACCTGC
>JBCBHB010000519.1:0-2830 GCA_038526025.1 Pseudomonadota bacterium | reverse complement strand
AGATACACATCCGCCAGCAACTCGCTGTCGAGAAGCGCGCCGTGCTTCGTCCGGCTCGCATTGTCGACACCGAAGCGCTTGCAGAGGGCATCGAGCGAGACCTGCGCACCTGGAAACCGCTTCCGGGCAACGGCCACCGTATCCAGCGCGCGCGTGTCGGGCAGCCGCTGCCGGCCCAGCCGGGCAAGCTCCGCATTGATCATCCCCATATCGAAGCTCGCGTTGTGGATGACGAGCTGGGCCTCCCCGATGAACGCCATGAAGGCATCCACCACCTGCGCGAAGGGCGGCTTGTCGGAGAGGAAGGCATCGCCAAGGCCATGAATGCGGAATGCTTCCGCCGGCATCGGGCGGCCGGGGTTGATGTAGACGTGAAAGTCCCGGCCCGTGCGGAGATGGTTCATCAGCTCCACGGCCCCGATCTCCACGATCCGGTCCTCCCGCGGGTCGAGCCCGGTTGTCTCCGTGTCGAGGACGATCTCACGCATCGCTTTCTTCCTTCAGGATCTCGCGCACCCGTGCCCGCGCCGCCGCCATGCCAAGGCTCGTATCGATGAGGTGGTCTGCCCTCGCACGTTTCTCCGCATCCGGTGTCTGCCGCGCCAGGATCGCCTCGAAGTCAGCCTCTGTCATCGTCCCGCGCGAGAGAACACGCTCGCGTTGAACGGCCGCCGGCGCGGTGACGACGACGATGCGGTCCATTCCGCCATCGGCGCCGGTCTCGAACAGCAGCGGAATGTCGAAAAGAACGATCGACGCGCCCTCGGCAGCCGCAGCCTCGGCAAAGGCCGCACGGTCGGCGGCGACGAGGGGGTGGATCGCCGCCTCAATCTTCGGGAGGAGCATCTTGTCAGCACCGATGGCCGCCCGCAGCGCCGCGCGGTCCACAGCCCCCGCCGCATCAAGCGCCACCGGCACCAGCGCGCCGATGGCCGCCGCCCCTGCGCCGCCTGCCGCGTAGAGCCGATGCACCGCTGCGTCGGCATCCCAAACCGGCACGCCTTCCTCGGCAAACATCGCCGCCGTCGTGCTCTTGCCCATGCCGATCGACCCGGTGAGGCCCAGCCGCTTCATGCAAGCACCGCCCCGCGAAGTCCGTCATCCACCACGGGATCCGTTCCGAACCAGGCACGAAACCCTGGCCGCGCCTGATGTAACAGCATCCCGAGACCATCGACCACCGGGTTGCCCCGCGCTCGCGCGCGCGCAAGCAGGTCCGTCTCCAGCGGCGCATAGACGATATCGTTCACCAACGCCGAGGTCGGCAATGCGTCGAGCGGAAGGTCGAGCGCGGGCTTGCCGTGCATGCCCAGAACCGTCGTGTTCACCAGCAAACCCGCACCAGCCAGCCCCGCCGCCCGCTCCGACCAAGGGCGGACGCTCACGCGTTCCCCGAAACGATCCGCAATCGCCCGCGCACGCTCCTCCGAACGGTTGGTCACGGTCAGCGAGGGAACGCCCGCCTCGAGCAGCGCATGGACCACCGCCAGTGCCGCGCCACCCGCACCAAGCACCACTGCCGGCCCGGCCGACGCATCCCAAGCCCCGGCGCCCGCCCGCAGGTTCTCGATGAACCCGTAGGCATCCGTGTTGTCCGCCGTGATCCGCCCATCCTCGCCAAAGATCAGCGTGTTCGCGGCCCCGATCGCCTCGGCCACAGCGCTGCGCTCATCCGCAAGAGCAAAGGCCCGCTCCTTGTGCGGAACGGTCACGTTCACCCCGCGAAACCCGGCCTTGGGCAAGCTGCGCAGAACCTCCGCGAAATCCTCCGGCCGAACAGCCAGCGGCACATAGCGCCCCGGCACCGCCTGCGCCGCAAACCAGTAGTCGAAGAGACGGGGAGATTTCGAATGCATGATCGGCCAGCCAACCACCCCGGCAACCAGCGGCCGCTCGCTCTCAGCATTCATTCGACGATCACTCCCTGCGCCCGAAGGAACCCCAAGACCTCGAGAAGCGGCAGGCCAAGCACGGTGAAATAGTCCCCATCCACGCGGGTGAAGAGCTGCGCGCCCTCACCCTCGAGCCGGTAGCAGCCTACCGTGTCCTTCACCCCTTCCCCAACGCTCTCGAGATAGCGCTCCAGGAACGTGTCGGAGAAGGGCCGCATCACCATCCGCGCCCGCCCCACATGGCGCCACAGAGGCGCAGCATCTCGCGCGATCACTGCGGCGGAAAGGAGCTCGTGCGGCTTCCCCCTCAAGAACCGCAGATGTTCCGCCGCTTCGGCTGCGTCTGCCGGCTTGTCGAACACCCTGCCCTCGCAAACGAGCATCTGGTCCGCACCCAGCACCAGCGCCCCCGGTTGCCGAGCGCTGATCCGAAGGGCCTTCAGCTCCGCCAACTTGTCCGCCTGGTCGCGGGCTGGCGCTCCCTCGGCCCGCAGCGCGGCTTTCACCGCCTCCTCGTCGATACGCGCCGGCATGATCTCCACGGCAACACCGGCCGCTTCCAGAAGCGCTGCCCGGGCCGTGCTGGCGCTCGCCAGGATCACCGGCACCGTCATCGAAGCGCCTCCCCACCGGCCTGGCGCGCCCGATGGCTGCGCAGCAGCGCCTGAACTTCCGCCGCCGTCTCCTCGATAGACCGGCGTGTCACATCGATGACCGGCAGGGAGTGCCGGGCGAAGAACAGCCGGCTTTGGCTCACCTCGTCCCGGATCTGCTCCGGCTCCGCATAACCGGGCGCCCGGTCTCCCAGCGCCTCGAGCCGCTGCCGGCGCACCTGTGCAAGGCGCGAAGGGCTTGCAACCAGGCCGATCGCAAGCACGCCAGAGGCCAGCGCTTCCTCGAACGAAACCGGCGGCGTGCGCCCCGGCACCAGCGGCAGG
>JBCBHB010000518.1:0-2832 GCA_038526025.1 Pseudomonadota bacterium | reverse complement strand
CCCCACCCCTGCTGCCTCTCAGTAGCTGCAGGGACCGGTCAGTAAAGGCGGTTCTTGCCGTCGTTCTCGATGATCTCGTGCATCTCCTCGAGGGTGCGGCCCATCTTCCGGGCCAGATCCCCATGCACCATTGTGGCCTCAGCCAGCGTTGGGAGCTCCGAGGTGTCGGGCCACTTCGCGGGCTCCCACATGCCGCCGCGCATCATGCATTTCGGGCAATGCGTCATCGCCTCCTCGACGGTAACGAGGATGGCGAAGCGCGGGGGTCTGCCGTTCACCGCCATCTGGTCGAGGAGATCGGGGTCCCGCGTGATCCGCCCCTTGCCCGAGACACGCAGTGTGTCGCGATGTCCCGGGATCAGGAAGATGAGGGCGATGGCGGGGTCTTGGAGCAGGTTCTCGAAGCTGTCGAACCGTCCGTTCCCGAGGCGCTCGGGGATCGCGAGGGTCTTCTCGTCCAGCACCTGGACGAAGCCGGCCGGATCACCTTTCGGGGAGAGGTCGAGCAGCCCGTCTGGGCCGCGCGTGCCAAGCACCAGGAAGGGCGATGCCGCGATGTATGCGGCACAGATATCGTCCACATGGTCGATCGTCTTCAGCAGCATGGACTGCGGCGGCTCGCCCACAATCTCTCGCAGCGCTTCGCGATCCTTGATCAGCCATTCTTCGTCGCTCGCCATCTCGCCCTCCACCACAAGCTACCCTTGCGGCAGAGTATCAGAGCACCGCGAGCCTTCCAGCGGTTCTTCTCATCGGACGGCCAGAATGGGTCAGACGTCGAGATTGGCGACGCTCAGGGCGTTTTCCTGGATGAAGTGGCGGCGGGGTTCGACGATGTCGCCCATGAGTTTGGAGAAGATCTCGTCGGCTTCGGCGATGTGGTCGATTTTGACCTGCAGGAGCGTGCGGGCGTTGGGGTCGAGCGTCGTCTCCCAGAGCTGTTCAGCGTTCATCTCGCCGAGGCCCTTGTAGCGCTGCACCGAAAGGCCCTTCTCGCCCTCGGCCATTACGATGTCGAGGAGCTCCGAGGGGCCGCGCACGGGCACCTCGCGATCCTTGCGCAGCAGCTTTGCAGGGCGCCCGTAGGTCTCGGCCAGGGATGGGGTGAGCTCTGCCAGCCGGCGTGCCTCGGCCGCGCGGAGGGCGAAGGCATCGATGCTCCGGGTCTCGGCCACGCCCCGCAGGATGCGCATGAGGCGGATGCCTCCATCGGTGGTGATGCTGCCCTCCCAGCCCCGCGCCGTCTCCGGCGCCAACCCGTCGAGCCGGGCGGCGACGGCCGCCGCCTGCGCCTCGGTCACGCCCGGGGCCATGGCGCCTTCGATCGCCATCTGCTCCAGCACGAAGCGGGGGTAGTGCGTGGGAAAGGCGTTGAGGAGGCTCTTCACCCGCCGGCTTTCGTCCACCAGGCGCACGAGATCCGCCCCCGCGATCTGCTCGCCGGACGCTAGCTCAAGCGTGGCGCCTTCCACGCCCTCGCGGGTCAGATAGTCCTCCCGCTCCTTCTCGTTCTTGCAGTAGACGCTCTGCCCACGCCGGGTGACCTTGTAGAGCGGCGGCTGGGCGATGAAGAGATGGCCCGCCTCGATCAGCTCCGGCATCTGGCGGTAGAAGAAGGTGAGCAGCAGCGTGCGGATATGCGCGCCGTCCACATCCGCGTCCGTCATGATGACGATCTTGTGGTAGCGGAGCTTCGAGAGGTTGAAGTCGTCCCGCCCGATGCCGGTGCCGAGCGCGGTGATGAGCGTGCCGATCTGCTCGGACGAGATCATCCGGTCGAAGCGCGCGCGCTCGACATTGAGCACCTTGCCCCGCAGAGGCAGCACGGCCTGGTTCTCGCGCTTCCGGCCCTGCTTGGCGGAGCCGCCGGCGCTGTCACCCTCCACGATGAAGAGCTCGGCCTTGGCGGGGTCCTTCTCCTGGCAGTCGGCAAGCTTGCCGGGCAGATTGCTCACATCCATCACGGTCTTGCGCCGGGTGAGCTCGCGGGCCTTGCGCGCCGCCTCCCGTGCGAGGGCCGCCTCCACGATCTTGCCCACGATCTCCTTCGCCTCGTTCGGGTTCTCCTCGAACCACTCGGCGAGCTTCTCGGCCATGAGGGATTCCACCACGGGGCGGACCTCCGACGAGACGAGCTTCTCCTTGGTCTGGCTGGAGAACTTCGGGTCCGGCACCTTCACGGAGAGGATGCAGGTCAGCCCCTCGCGCGCATCGTCCCCCGAAAGCGAGATCTTCTCCTTCTTCGCGATGCCGCTGGAGGCCGCGTAAGCGTTCACCGTACGGGTAAGCGCCCCGCGGAAGCCGGCGAGATGCGTGCCGCCGTCCTTCTGCGGGATGTTGTTGGTGAAGCAGAGCGTGTTCTCGTGGTAGCTGTCGTTCCACCAGAGGGCGGCGTCCACGGTGATCCCCTCCCGCTCGCCGCGCACGGCAATGGGCTTCGGGAGGAGCGGCGTCTTCGACCGGTCGAGCCATTCGACGAAGGCCTCCACCCCGCCCTCGTAGTAGAGCGTCTCCTCCACAGGCTCCGCCCCGCGCTGGTCCCGCAGATGGATGCGGACGCCGGAGTTGAGGAAGGCAAGTTCGCGCAGGCGATGCTCGAGCGTCGCGTAGCGGTAATCGATGTTCGAGAAGGTCTCGAGCGAGGCGAGGAACCGCACCTCCGTGCCCGTCTTCTCGCCTTGCGGGCCCACCTGCTCCACGGCGTTGGCGTCTCGGTGGTGAACGCGCTGTCGGACTGGCTGGAACTGCGCATCTGGCGGGACGGGCACGAGCACACCGTGCGCTTCGAGCGGGGCGAGACCGCGAAGCCGCTGGAGCAGGTGGGCCCGCAAG
>JBCBHB010000517.1:0-2833 GCA_038526025.1 Pseudomonadota bacterium | reverse complement strand
CGACCCGCGTTCGGCCGCGTGCTTTGACCGCGCCGGCCAGCCCGTCGACGCGGGTGCCGAGAGCGGCCAGGCCCTCCGCCACGCGTCCGGCGGTCGCCTCGGCCGAGGCTGCGGCGCTTTCCGCCTGGGCGGCCTGGCCCGCCTCGAGCGTCGCCAGCTGCTCGCCGAGCGCCCCCAGACGTCCGTCCAACCCGTCGAGCCCGGCAACGGCCGCGGCCACCCGGCCCACGGCGCTCTCGGCGGCACTCGCGCGGGCAGCCGCCTGCTCGGCATCGGCCGCTGCGGCGTCCAACTGGGCTTCCATGGTCGCCATTTGCTGATTGAGCGATTTCAGCTCCCGCGCCGTGTCCTTCTCGACGCTGTAGCCGACGGCGAAGCCGAGCGCGGCGACGACACCGATCGTCACCATCCTGTTCGTGTCGGTCATGGGCCCTCCCTAGGCATATCAGGCAGTCGGCCCACTCCCGGGGCCTTTGGCGGGAGGCTAGCACAGGCCGGCAGGGCCCGTGTGACCTTTTATCGGATGTTTGGCGCCACTTTGGCCGCCTTTAGCGGGTCAGCACGTAGCCTTCGCCGCGGACAGTCTCGATCCGAAGCGGCACGTTCGCGGCGCCGAGCTTGCGGCGAAGGTAGCCAACATAAACGTCGACGCTGTTCTCGGTCACATCGCCGTCGCGCTGCCAGGCTTCCTCGATCAGCTCCTTGCGGCTCACCGTCTCGCCCGGCCGATCGAAGAGATGCACCAGGAGCGGCCATTCGCGCGGCGTGAAGCGGACACGTTCGGGGCCGAGAAGGAGGGTGCGTCCCTCCCGGTCCAGCACCGGTTCCAGCCGTTGTTCGGGCACCCGCCGGGCAAGGGCCGCAAGACGCGCCAGAAGCTCGTCGAGCTCGAAGGGCTTGGTGAGGTAGTCGTCCGCCCCCGCATCGAACCCGGCCAGCTTGTCCTCCAGCGTATCCCGCGCCGTGAGCATGCACACGGGCGCGCGGCTCCCGAAGCGGCGGAGCGCCCGGCAGAAGGCAGCGCCATCACCATCGGGCAGCATCCGGTCGAGCACCACGAGATCATGCACCTCGCCGCGCGCAGCCTCGGTCGCGCTGGCAAGGTCGCGCACCCAGTCGACGCGGTAGCCCTCCGCCGCGAGGCCGCGTTCGAGCATACGGCCGATGCCCGTGTCGTCCTCTACCAGGAGGAGCCGAAGCGCGCCGTGCTCGCCCGCAGCCGATGTGGTTGCCGATGGTGCCGCCATATCCCTCACCCTACCTGTCGGCGCTCGCCCGGGCTACCGCGGGCCGGCGGGGCAGGGCGAACTCCACCACGGCACCGCCCCCATCGCCCGCGCGGGCCGAGACACGGCCGCCATGGGCCTCGGCGATCCAGCGGACGATGGCGAGGCCGAGACCGGATCCGCCGGCAGCCCGCCCCGTGCCCTCCTGAGCGTAGGCATCGAAGAGTACGGCGGGATCGCCCTCGAAGCCCGGCCCCGTATCGCTGACGGCGAAGGAGAGCGTGTCGGAACAGGCCGCCAGCGCAACGGTCACGCACCCGCCCGGTGGCGTGAACTTGATCGCGTTATCGATCAGCGCCAGCGCGGCCTGTGTCAGTGCCTCCTCGTCGCCCTCCAACCTCAAATCCGCCGACGGGGGTGGGGCGACTTCGAGCGTTATCTCGCTCGCGGCGGCGTAGCCCTGCGCCGTTTCGGCCGCGCGTGTAAGCGCACGGGCCAGGTCGGCCTCGCCCATGCGCAAGGAAAGCTGTCCGTCCTCCGACCGTGCGAGACGCATTAGATCGTCGAGCCTGCGGCGCAGGAAACCACCGGACGCGGCGATGCGGGTGAGCGCCTCGCGCTCCTCGCCGGTCGAGCGCAGGGCGAGCTGGGCCTCGCCGAGGAGCACGGTAACTGGCGTCCGCAGCTCGTGGCTCACATTGGCGAAGAAGCGGCGCCGGGCCCGGTCCACGGCGCGAAGCTCGGCGTTCGCGGCTTCCAGCGCAGCCGTGCGCGCCGCCACCTCGCCCTCAAGCCGGGCACGCGCCTCCTCGATCCGGCGGGCCATGGCGTTGAAGCGCTGGGCGAGCCGGGCGAACTCGCCGGGCAGCCCCTCCGGCGCCCGTGCCCCATCCGCCCCCGTGCCCAATGCCTCCGCGGCGCCTGAGAGGCTGGCAATCGGGTGCATCAGGCCGCGATAGAAGATCACCGCAAAGGCCGCAGCCCCAAGCACCAGCGCGGCGGCGATCCCGCCCCAGGCCCAGGCAAGCGTGCGGCGGAGCTGGTCGAGCCCCTGGAAGGCCGCCACCGCCTCGGCCCGTTCATCCTCCAGCACGTCTGCCACGAGGCCGCGGAAACTGTCGTCCCGCGGTGCCACGATGCCCTCGGTGAAGGCCTGTGCCGCGTGTCCGGCACCGAAGGTGCGGCCCTGGATGCGGTCGAACATCGCTTCTGTCTCGATGGTCTCGAAGAGGCTCACGAGGCCGTTCGCGCGGATCATCTCCCGCCGCTCGGCATCGCGCTCCGCGTCGGACCGCGCGCTCTCGATCTCCCCGGCGATCACCGCGCGGTGGGCCAACAACGCGCCCCGTAGCGCGCCCGCGGTTTCGTGCTCCGCCGTGCCGCCCCCACCACCCAGGCGCCGCCGGGTCTCGGCCAGTAGGTAGCGGTTGTAGGCCGCCTCGATGGCGCGGGCATTCTCGATCTGCACGAGGCTCTGTTCGGCCGCGTCCACCTCTTCGAGCGCGCGTTCCACACCCCAGACCGTGAGCGCACCGAGGGCCGTGACGAGGAGCGCGAGGACGAGCAGCGCGCCGGCAAGCTGAACCACGATCGACCGCCCCGGCGCG
>JBCBHB010000516.1:0-2848 GCA_038526025.1 Pseudomonadota bacterium | reverse complement strand
GTCCGGGCCGAGGCTGTGGGGGGGCAGGGCGCAGGCGCTGTCGCCCGAATGCACGCCCGCCTCCTCGATATGCTCCATGACGCCGGCGATGTGGACCGTGTCGCCATCGGCCAGGGCGTCGACATCCACCTCCACGGCGCCCGAGAGGTAGCTGTCGAGCAGCACGGGGCTCGAGCCCGAGACCACCACGGCCTCGCGGATATAGCGCTCGAGCTCGGCTTCGGAGCGGACGATCTCCATGGCGCGGCCGCCGAGCACGTAGGAGGGGCGGATGACGATGGGATAGCCGAGGCGCGCGGCGATCACCTGCGCCTCCTCCGCCGATTTGGCGATGCCGTTCTTGGGCTGGTTGAGGTCGAGATCGTGGAGGAGCGCCTGGAAGCGCTCCCGGTCCTCCGCATGGTCGATGGCATCGGGCGGGGTGCCGAGGATGGGTATGCCGGCGGCTTCGAGCCCGCGGGCGAGCTTGAGGGGCGTCTGGCCGCCGAACTGGACGATGACGCCGTGAAGCGTGCCCGCCTCCTGCTCCACGCGCAGGATCTCGAGCACATGCTCGAGGGCGAGCGGCTCGAAATAGAGGCGGTCGGAGGTGTCGTAATCGGTGCTCACCGTCTCCGGATTGCAGTTGATCATCACCGTCTCGTAGCCCGCCTCGGCCAGCGCGAAGCAGGCATGGCAGCAGCAATAGTCGAACTCGATGCCCTGTCCGATGCGGTTGGGCCCGCCGCCGAGGATGACGACCTTCTGGCGCTCCGATGGCCGCGCCTCGCATTCGGGCTCCGCCTCGGGACCCTCGCCATAGGCCGCCTCGTAGGTGGAGTAGAGATAGGGTGTCTGCGCTTCGAACTCGGCCGCGCAGGTGTCGATCCGCTTGAAGACGGCCTCGATGCCGAAGGCGTGGCGAAGGCGGCGCACGCCCTCTTCGGTGAGGTTGGTGAGCGCGCCGAGGCGGGCATCGGTGAAGCCCATCTGCTTGAGGCGGAGAAGGCCCGCGCCATCCTCTGGCAGGCCCTCGGAGACAAGGCGCGCCTCCTCCGACACGATCTCGTCGAGGCGCTGGAGGAACCAGCGGTCCCAGCCCGTTGCGGCCTCGATCTCGTCGAGCGTCAGCCCCTCGCGCATCGCCTGGGCGATGTAGCGGATCCGGTCGGGCGTGCGCTTGCCGAGGGCGGCCATCACGGCCTCGCGCCGGTCCGCCGCCTCGCCCTCCCCGATGCCATCTGCGATGCCGGGAATGGCGATCTCGTCGAGGCCGGAGAGGCCCGTCTCGAGCGATGTCAGCGCCTTCTGCAGGCTTTCGTGGAAGCTGCGGCCGATGGCCATGGCCTCGCCGACCGACTTCATGGCGGTGGTCAGCTCCGGCACGGAGCCGGGGAATTTCTCGAAGGCGAAGCGGGGGATCTTGGTGACCACATAGTCGATGGTCGGCTCGAAGCTCGCGGGCGTGACGCCCGTGATGTCATTGTCCAGCTCGTCGAGCGTGTAGCCGATGGCGAGCTTCGCGGCGATCTTGGCAATGGGAAACCCGGTGGCCTTCGAGGCGAGCGCGGAGGAGCGGGAGACGCGCGGGTTCATCTCGATCACCACCATGCGCCCCGTCTCTGGGTGGATCGCCCATTGCACGTTGGAGCCGCCCGTCTCCACGCCGATCTCGCGGAGGACGGCGATGGAGGCCGAGCGCATGCGCTGGTACTCGCGGTCGGTCAGCGTGAGGGCGGGCGCGACCGTGATGCTGTCGCCGGTATGAACGCCCATGGGGTCCACGTTCTCGATGGAGCAGACGATGATGGCGTTGTCCGCCCGGTCGCGGACCACCTCCATCTCGAACTCTTTCCAGCCCAGCAGGCTTTCGTCGACGAGGATCTGGCCAACCGGCGATGCTTCGAGGCCCGAGCGGCAGATGCGCTCGTAGTCCTCGCGGTTGTAGGCAATGCCGCCGCCGGTGCCGCCGAGGGTGAAGGCGGGGCGGATGACGGCGGGAAGGCCCGTGAGCGCAAGGGTTTGCCGGGCTTCGGCCATGCCGGCCTCGATGTCGCGCGTCCCGTCCTCGAGCTTCGGGGCGGTGACGATGGCGGCCTTGGGGCTCTCGAGCCCGATCCGGTCCATCGCCTCGCGGAAGAGCTTGCGGTCCTCCGCTTTCTCGATGGCCTCGCGGTTCGCGCCGATGAGCTCGACGCCGAATTCCTCGAGCACGCCCATATCGGCGAGCGCCATGGCGGTGTTGAGCCCGGTCTGCCCGCCCATGGTGGGCAGGAGCGCGTCGGGCCGCTCCGCCGCGATGATCTTGGCGACCATCTCGGGGGTGATCGGCTCCACATAGGTGGCGTCCGCCAGCCCGGGATCGGTCATGATCGTGGCGGGGTTGGAGTTGACGAGGACCACCCGGTAGCCCTCCTCGCGCAGCGCCTTGCAGGCCTGGGCGCCGGAATAGTCGAACTCGCAGGCCTGGCCGATGACGATGGGCCCGGCCCCGATGATCATGATCGACCGGATATCTTCGCGCTTCGGCATGGACGCCCCCTCCAGGACAGCGCCCCTGTGACGCCGCCGCGGGCCACGCTCTAGCGCCTCGTGCGGCACCGCGGCAAGATGCGGCGGGGGGCGTTTCGCGGCTAGCGGCGGGCGGCCTCGGCGGCGAGGCGGGCGAGTTTGCGGTTCGTGCGGCGCAGCTTCACGATCAGCGTCTGCACGAGATCGATGGCCGAGGCGGGATCCGTCCGCAAGATCTCCAGCACCTCGTCGGCCGTGTAGGCCTGGCAGGTGGTGAGCCCGGTGGAGACGGCGGTGGCGGAGCGCGGCCCCGGATCGATGATCGCCATCTCCCCGAAGATCTCCCCCGGCCCGAGCT
>JBCBHB010000515.1:0-2864 GCA_038526025.1 Pseudomonadota bacterium | reverse complement strand
GAACGTTGCCGCCAAAGACGTAGGGCGAGGCAAACTGGCCTGCGGGATCGGGTGCATGGAAGCGCATGAGCGACGGGTCGTAGAGCCGGGCGCGGAAGTCGTAGAGCCCGGTCTCCGGGTCGAACTCACGCCCCTGCCAGCGATAGGCGAAACGGCCCGCCTCGGGTCCCGCGCTGCTGAGCAGGCGGCCGAAGGGGCTGTAGGCGTAAGTGGCCACGATGCCCTTCTCATCCGCCACGGCCCAGACACTGCCCTGGGTATCGGTGATCGGAAAACGCGCCTTGTCGGAGACCACGGCGATGAGGCCCGTGGGCCCGAGCACCTCGACCTCCATCCCCCGCGGCGTGTTGCGCGCCACAGGCGTGCGCCCGGTGCCATGGAGATAGACGGTCTTCCCCTCGGGCCCGCGCTTCACGACGCGCTGGCGCAGGCCGCCATAGGCAAAGCGGGTCTTGCCTGCCTTTGTCGTGACCATCGTCGTGGCGCCGCTCGCCCGATCGTAGGCGAATGTTCGCCCGAGCCCCTCGGCCATGCAGCCCTGGGGCGTCCAGGTGATGGACGCGGCCTCTGCCCCCTCGATGGCGGCGGAGGCGAGACGGTCCGAGCCCTTCTCCAGTGTGAAGGTCGAGGTCTTGCCGCCTTCGGTGGCCTCAAGAATGTTGCCGTTTGCGTCATAGGCGCCGTACTGCGCGTCCGAGGAACCGCTCGCGCTCTTGATCCGGCGCTGTGCATCGTACTCGACGGTATCCGTGAACCGCTCCCCCAGCCCGCCGGCAAAGACCATGTCGCGCGCGGTCATCATGCCATCGGCGTCATAGCCGAAGGTCATGTCGAGCCCGTCCTCGCCCTGGCCCTTCGTCGAGACAGAGGCGAGAGCGCCATCCGGCTGGTAGACGAAGGAGCGTGTCCAGGCGCCGCCCAAGGTCTCGGTCTGCAGATCCCCGTTGGCGGTGTAGACATAGCGGCCGAACTCGCTGCCACCCGCTGCCTCGCCCACCGCCGTAACCCGGCCGAGGCCATCGCGACTATAGGTGATCTCCTTAAGCGGCGCGCCCGAGGGCGGAGTGATCCGGCTCAGCCGGCTGAGCGCATCGTAAGCGTAGCGAACCGTGACCGGCCCCTCGTCGTCGATCGCCTGTGAGACCTCTGTGATGTGCCCCGCGGCGTCGTAGCCGAAGCGCTCCGTTACCGTCAGCGCGGCGTCGTCACTCGCCCCCTCGGGCGCGGGATTGAGCGTCACGCTCTCCGCCTTCATCCCGATGAGGGTCGGGTCCGACCCATCGCCCGAGTACTGGAGCGTGATCTGCGCGCTGCCGTTGCTTGGCATCGTGGGATCGTTGGCGGCCGCCTGTAGCGCCGCCGCGTCCCACGTCCCTTCGACGATGCCCTGTTCGATCATGCGGCCGAGCGCGTCGTAGCGATAGTAGACATAGAAGGCCGCCTCGCCGGCTTGGGGCGGCCGCACAAAGCGCAGATTGCCGGCATCGTCAGAGATGAACTGCGTCTGCCCCACGCTCGGCTCCGTCAGAGACGTGGTCTGGCGGAGCGCATTGGTGACGGTGGTGCGCTTGAAGCTCTCATCCCCGTCGATCAGCGCCTTGGGCAGCTTGACATCGAGCTGCGCCGTGGGCCCCTCGGCAAAACTGCGGACACCACTTGTCCCGGTCAGCCTGGTGCCATCCGGGCCGTGATAGCTGCCCGCCACCTTCGCCCCGCGCGGGTCGTTGACCCTGCACGTCATGGACTTCATCGGGCCCGTGATCGTGCGGACAGGGTACTTGCCCGCCGGCAGACCGGGGGCGTCGTCGCCAGTGTTTGCCCCTACGGCGATCTGGGCCGTCGCGCGCTTCTCGGCCGGCACCGTCAGGTTGATCGCATGCCGCACGCCCGCGCGTGACACTTCAATCTGGCGCTTGCGGGGCGAGGCTTCGTAGCGCGCCCCGACATAAGGGTAGCCCTTGTCATCGCTCACCGCGCCGTTCTCACGACCCGTGTAGTAGTCGGCCACATCCCCGGTCATCTTCCAATCGCCGCTCATGGCGGCGCGGAAGGCATCGACGTCAAGAAAGCTCTTGGAGTAGGCGAGCAACGGGGTGTCGTCGCTCGCCCGAAAACTCCAGGGGATCGCTTTTGTCGTGGCCACGCGGCGATGGAGGCGATCGAACACCGCCCCCGCGATCACGCTGTCATCGCCCACAAGCGAGTGCGCCTGGCGCGGTTTCGTCATGGTATCGCAATAGGTGAGCCCAAGCTCGACGCCCGCGGCCATGGCAAGATCGATCAGCGCGCCGCCCTTCGAGAGGCTCAGCACGATCTCGCCATCGCCCACCGCGCTCTTCTCCGAGAAGAGAAGCTGCCCGTCAACGAAGACGAGCACCGCGCCGTCGCCAAAGATCACCAGCCAGTCGCGCGCAATCTGTGGCGGTGTCAGCAGTGCCGTGAGCGCGCTGCCATCCTGGCGGGCGGAATAGCCGTCGCTCCAGTCGAGCTCGAAGCTGCCGAGGCGCAGCGTTACGCCCTGTCCCTCCGAGGGCACGAGCCGGAAGGACAGCGCATTGGCCCCCGCGCCAAGCGTGCCCTGCCAGGTCAGGCTGTCCGACCCATCGCCCTTGTGGATCAGGCGCCCGCCCTCGGCGGACCAGTTGCCCGCCGCGGTAGGCTTCCAACGGGACTGCCAGTCCCCGCCATCCGCGAAAGTCTCAACCGTGCCGCCATGCCCGGCGCGCAGGGTAACATCGGTGTTGGGATGGGCAGGGTCGAAGGCGCCGTCCTTCGCGCCACGTCGGGAGAGGCCGTGCATCGTGATTTCGCGCAGCACGCCCGTGGGGCCCACATTCCCTGTCGGCTGAAAGGCGGCGTTGTAG
>JBCBHB010000514.1:0-2870 GCA_038526025.1 Pseudomonadota bacterium | reverse complement strand
GCCGTGACCGCCCCCTTCCGCTCGATCAGGGCGTTGGTGAAAAGCGTTGTGCCGTGGACCACATGGGCGACCGAGGAGGGTGCGATGCCGGTGCGCTCGAGGAGGGCGGCGATGCCCGCAACCACCGCCTCGTCCGGCGCGTCGGGCGTCGTCGGCAGCTTGCCGATCTCCAGGCGGCTGCCCGCGGCATCCACCAGCGCGAGATCGGTGAAGGTACCGCCGATATCGGCGCCGATGCGGTAGCCCCCGGCTCGCGCGTTCATGCCCTGCTCCTTGTCTCGCTGCTTACGCTCCAGCGCTAGCCGCCCACACGCCGCCCGGTCAAATGCCGCACGGTCAAATACCGCAGTGAAACGCCGCGATGCCCGGTGATGCGGGGCCGCCACCGAAGGGTGGGTGGGCGGGGGAGGTGGCGGCCCCGCATCGGCCGCCACACTCGCGATCACCGAACGAGGAGCCGGAACTCCGCCGCCCCGTCCCACCCCCAACCCGGCCCGTCGCCCACGCGATGCAGTTCCGGGAAATGACCGGGGACGATCCGCGCCGGCCAGTCCATCAGCCGCTCGATCGTCGCCGTCGCCGTGCCGGGCGGCGCGAATTCGAGATCGCTCGCCCGCATCATGATCTCCTTCGGGTACTTGATGGCGTCCGAGGCGAGCAGCACTGGCCCGTCGCCGGTCTCCAGCCGCAACGCATGGAGCCCCGGCGTGTGCCCGGGCGCCGCGAGCACCTCCACACCCTCCTCAAGCTGCCCGGTTGTCAGCACCTCGTGCCCCCTCTTCTCCAGCTGCGGCAGGATCCAGCTGGGCACGAAGTCGTCGGCCGCATGGGGCCGGGCGGCATAGGCCATCTCGGCCGCCGCCACCAGCACACGCGCCCGCGGGAAGAGGTCGAGATTGTAGACATGGTCGAAATGCAGATGCGTGAGCACGACCGCGTCGATCTCCCCGCCGCAGAGGCCCCGCGCCGCCAGCGCCTTTCTCAGGCTGCCCCGCGTGGTCGGCCCGCCGGCATCGACCAGAATCCGCCGCCCGCCGGCCTCCACAAGCACCACGCTCGAGATGCCGAGAAAGTCGTCGCCCAGCTTCAGGTTGTTGCCGGTCACCAGCACATCGTAGCGCACCATCGTCAGCCTCCCGGGGTTTGTCGCCGTCGAGAGGGCGGCCCGGGCTGCCTGGCGTCAAGCCCGTCGCTCAGCGACCCCGGCCCAGGATCGCGTCCACGAGCAGCGCGGCGCCCGCCTCGGGCGACGTGTCGTTGAGGACGTGGCGCACCGGCACGCCCTCTGGCGGCGGGGGCACGGCGCGGGCCCGGCGCGCCACAATCTCCGCGGCACTCTCGCGCCCCCGCCCGGCCAGACGCTGCGCGATGACATCGGCCGAGGCGTCGACCACCACCATCTCCAGCACCGCGCACTGCGCCGCAATGGCCGGCGCCGCGGCGCGCGATCCGTTGGCCACCACCGTCTCCCCGGCCGCCAGCCAGTCCGCGATCGCCCCCGGCAGGCCGTAGCGCAGCCCGTGTGCCTGCCAATGCGCGAAGAACGCGCCCTCGGCGACGCGCGCGTCGAACGCCGCTTCGCTCAAGGCTTCGTGGTCCTCGCCGCCGGCATCTGCGGGGCGCGTGATCGACCGGCGGGCGAAGCGCAGCCCCGGCCTGTCCGCGAGGGCCGCGCGCGCCAGGTCCAGCAGCGTGTCCTTGCCGGCGCCGCTCGGGCCCACCACGAGCACCAGCCGCCCGGTGGCGGCGCGCTTCGGCATGTTGTCGAACGGTTCCATGCCCCAGCCAGATCAGAGCGCAGGCGTGCCCGCAATCACCCTTCCATGACAGGCAACGGCCGGGCTGCTATCCGCTTCCGATGGCGATCTTGATGCGACAGGGGTAGCGCTCGTGAGGCTCGATCAACGGCTTGTCGCCCTCGGGCTCGCGGCGAGCCGGGCCGAGGCCGCCCGGCTGATCGCCGAGGGCGCCGTTCGGGTGGACAGGCAACCCGCCCGCAAGCCGGCGCAGAGCGTGTCGGAGGGCGCGCGCCTCACCGTCGAGCGCGATGGTCCGGCCTGGGTGGGCCGCGGCGCGCTCAAGCTCTTGCATGCGCTCGAGCGTTTCGACCTCACGCCGTCCGGCACCGCGCTCGATCTTGGCGCCTCAACGGGCGGCTTCACCGAGGTGCTGCTGGCGCGGGGGGCCGAGCGCGTGGTTGCCCTCGATGTGGGGCATGGCCAGCTCCATCCGCGCCTGGCAGGGGACCCGCGGGTCACGGTGATCGAGGGCATGAACGCGCGCGCGATCCCCGAGGGGCTGCTCCCGCCGCTCGACTGGATCACCGCCGATCTCTCCTTCATCTCCCTCCGCAAGGCATTGCCGCCGGCGCTGGCCGCTGCGCGGCCCGGCGCGCAGCTTGTGGTGCTGGTGAAGCCGCAGTTCGAGCTGGGGCCCGAAGTGGTGGGCAAAGGGGGCATTGTGCGCGATCCGGCCGCGCATGCCGCGGCCTGCCGGGCCGTGGCCAGCTGGATCGCCGAGCGGGGGTGGTCGGTCACCGACGAAGCCGAGAGCCCGATAACCGGCGGGGACGGTAACCGCGAGTTTCTGCTGGCCGCTCGCCGCGGCGGGACATCGGGCGCCGCCTGAGCCCGACGGGCCTTCCCTCCCCCGCCCGCACCGTGCTGAATGCCGCCCCATGAGCGACGATGTGGTGATCGAGGCGCTGGGGGCGCAGGGGGATGGCGTGGCCGAGGGCGGTGCGCTCTTCGTGCCGGGCGCGCTGCCGGGGGAGCATGTGCGCGTGGTACGGCTGCCAGGCGGGGAGGGGCCGGCGCGAGCAACGCTTCTGGAGGTCGTGGCGCCGGCGCCGGCGCGTCAGACACCGGCCT
>JBCBHB010000513.1:0-2875 GCA_038526025.1 Pseudomonadota bacterium | reverse complement strand
GACGACCCGGCGCTCTACCCGGAAGCCCCGGACCGCGCGCGTTGGGTCGCCGTGGTGGATCACGGCTGGCATGCGGGGCTCGTTGTCTCAGCGGCCGATCTTCGGGCAGCGGCGGTAGCGCTAGGCAGGGAGGACCCCGAGGCGGCCTCAACGCTCCGCCAGATCGCCGCGCGCCATCCGTCGGCACCGTTTCTGGAGATCGGCTGGGGCGAAGCGGCGGTCTATCAGGGTGTCCGGCAGATCGATGATCTCAGCCTCTCCGTTGCGGCGCGGGCGTTGTTCTGGCCGACGCCATCGGTGCTTCACGTCGTCCCGCTCGCGGCCCCGCCTGCGCGATCGCTTCCAGGTGCTGCGCAACGCCCGCTCGCCCTTTCCGACGATGGCTTCACGGCGCTCGCGGCCGGTCTCGCGCAGACGGCGGGAACGGACGAGGGCGGCCGGCTCTCCGAAATCGGCCCGGGCCTCTACGGCGGCGGCGTGTTCTACGCGGCACGGCCCGCCTACAGCGCTGTGTACACCTGCAATCACTGGATCGCGGGCCTGCTCCGGCGCGCCGGCGTCCCCGCTTCCTGGCTGCTGTCGGCGTGGAGTGGGGGCCTGATGGCAGAACTCGGCTGGCGGACGAACGATCTCGCCCTCTGACTCGTGCTCAGTAGAGCGCGGCGATGATCGCGATCAGCACGACCGTGTAGAGCGCCACCGAGAGCGCCACCATGCCGGCGGAGAAGTGCTTACCCACGGCCGCGCGCGCGGAGAGGGAGAGCTGCCCCAGGAGCTCGGGCCATGTGTAGGAGACGAAATCTCCCTGCGTCATCATCGAGATGACCCGGCCCTGCTCATCCACGATCGGAAGGCGCCGGAAGCGCTCGTTCGACATGATGCGGAGCCAGTCGATCAGGTTGTCCTCCGCGCTCGCGGTGCGGACATCGGTGGTCATCACGTCCTCGAGCCGGGTGTTCTCAGGGTCCCGCCCCTCGTCGATCACGCGGGTAAGCGCATCGCGCTCGGTGAAGATGCCGAGCATCCGCCCCTCCGGATCGGTGACGACGACCGAGCCGTAGCGGCGCTTGCACATCTCCCGCACAGCCTCCCGCAGCGGCGTGTCGGGCGCCATGGTCAGGACACGCGGCTTGCTCGAGTATTCTGGCCGATCCTTGATGCGCATGCGCCGGGCACCTTCCGCACTACTCCCGCCCTAAGGCTAAGGCGACAGGGTCCGGCATAAAGTATTGAAATGCAACAGAAAGGCGGCTGGCACTAAAGAAAGACCTGACCATCCATCAGGACTGCCGCCGAACCACCCACCCGCACGCCCTCGATAGCGTCACGCGGGCCGAGGACTTCGACGCTGGCTCTGCCGGGTCGGCCCATGCCGTGGCCCTGCTCCGCGGTGAAACGCGGGCGCTCGATCATCCCTTCGGACCAGAGATAGGCCGCCAGCGATCCGGTGGCCGAACCGGTGAACGGGTCCTCCGGCGGCTCCGGCGGGGGCAACAGCAGGCGTGCCGCGGTATCGCCTGCCACGGTGAAGCCTTCGCGCACGAAGAGGAACGGCTCCCAGAAGTCGAGCCGTTCGCGCGCTTCCAGCATCGCCCCGCCATCCATCACGGCGCGCGCGAGCGCTTCATGATCCTTCAGCTCCGTGACGCAGAACATGTTGCCCGTGGCCACGCTTCGGGGCCGGCCCACGATGTCGGCCGGCGTGAGACCCACAAGCGGGGCAACGACTTCGGGGGCATGGTAGTCTCCGAAGCGCGGGGCTGGCTGAGTCATGGTAAAGACCGGTTCCGGCCCGCTCCGGTCGATGGTCACGGGCATCACCCCGGCGCCGACCTCGAGCGTGATCTCGTCCCGCCCCTCGAGCAGACCGGCATGTTCAAGCGCCATGCAGGTGGCGATCGTCGGGTGCCCCGCCATCAGAATCTCGCGGGAAGCAAGGTAGTAGCGCGCGCCGAAGTCGGCGACGTCAGAGCCAACAAGGAACGCGCACTCGCTGAGCCTGGTCTCCTGCGTGAAGGCCAGGCGCGTCTCCACCGGCACATCCGCCGCATCGAACACCACCGCACAGGGGTTTCCGCCGAATGCCCGGTCCGTGAAGGCGTCGATCCATAGGACGCGGCGCCCGTTCATGATCCGCCACCCGCCTTCGGTTCGCCGAACTCATCCTTCCAGTGGCCCTGCTCCTTCAGCGCATCCGCCACTTCCTTGGGCATGTAGTTCTCATCGTGCTTCGCAAGCACTTCCTGTGCCTCGAAGGTGCCATTCCGCCAGAATCCCTCAGCCACAATGCCCTGGCCCTCACGGAAAAGGTCTGGCAACACGCCGACGAAGGCGACCGTGACCGCAGCGCCGCCATCGGTCACATCGAACCTCACGGCCTCGCCCTGCCCGCGCTTCACCGTGCCCTCCTCAACAAGCCCGCCGATGCGGAGAAGCCGTTCGGGCCCGGGCTGTTCGGCCACGATCTCGCTCGGCGACTTGAAGAAGGCGATGGTGTCCTGGAACGCGAAGCCCACGAGCGCCGCCGCACCCGCCAGCGCAACCCCGCCGAAGATCAACATTTGAATGCGCCGCTGCTTGCGTGTCGCCATCTCGAAGACCTCCTCGTCACCGCCCCTTAAATCGGCAATCGACGCGGCGTGTGCAAGGCGGGGATGCGCGGCATCCTCACGGGAAGAGCGGCGCCTGCATCAGCCCCTCGGTCTCGTCGAAGCCCAGCATCAGGTTGGCGCATTGCAGCCCCATGCCCGAAGCGCCCTTCACCAGATTGTCGAGCGCGCTGACGACGATCGCACGGCCGGGCCGGCTATCCGCCGCAACACCGATATGCATGAAGTTCGAGCCACGCACATGCCGCGTCCCCGGTGTCTCGCCG
>JBCBHB010000512.1:0-2877 GCA_038526025.1 Pseudomonadota bacterium | reverse complement strand
GATCCAGGAGGATTTCGCGAAGAACATCATCACCGGCTTCATCCGGCTCGAGGGGCGGACGGTGGGCGTCGTCGCGAACCAGCCCATGGTGCTCGCCGGCGTGCTGGATATCGACAGTGCGCGCAAGGCGGCGCGTTTCGTGCGGTTCTGCGACTGCTTCTCGATCCCCATCCTCACCTTTGTCGACGTCCCCGGCTTCCTGCCCGGCACGGCGCAGGAATATGACGGCGTCATCAAGCACGGCGCCAAGCTGCTGTTCGCCTATGGCGAGGCGACGGTGCCGAAGGTGACCGTGATCACCCGCAAGGCCTATGGCGGCGCCTATGTCGTCATGGCCTCGAAGCATCTGCGCGGCGACATCAACTACGCCTGGCCCACCTCGGAGATCGCGGTGATGGGTGCGAAGGGCGCGGTAGAGATCCTCTACCGCTCGGAGTTCGACGACCCCGAGAAGATCGCGCAGCGCACGAAGGACTACGAAGATCGCTTCGCCAACCCCTTCGTCGCCGCCGAAAAAGGCTTCATCGACGAAGTCATCATGCCCCACTCCACCCGCCGCCGCGTAACCCGCGCCTTCGCCGCGCTCCGGGGCAAGGAGCTGGAGAACCCGTGGAAGAAACACGACAATATCCCGCTCTAGGGTTGCAGGCTTCGGCGCGCGGACCGATCAACGGTTCGCTCGTGAACCTCCGCCATCGTCATCGGCGGGCTTGACCCGGCGATCCAGGTTCAGGCGATGATCTCGGGCCACAAGTCGCGCCAGCTGGGATTGGTCTTCTCGATCAGGGCGAGTTTCCAGCTACGCCGCCATTTCTTCAGCGATTTCTCGCATTGTATAGTGGCGCCTGGGCATGCGGCGGCTTCGAACCACACGAGGGTCTTGATGCCGTAGCGGCTGGTGAAGCCGGGCGTTGCGGTCGTCCGGTGTTCGTAGACGCGGCGGACGAGGTCGTTTGTGACGCCAAGGTAGAGCGTGCCGTTGCGCCGGCTGGCCATGATGTAGACGAACACTGCGGGGACCCTCTGGATCGCCGGATCAAGTCCGGCGATGACAGGGTCGGGCCGTATGGTTAAGGGGTGATGAGCGCCTTGGCGCGCCCCCGCCCAGGATACCGCAATGAAATTCTTGAACGTCTCCGATGCTCCACAGCATGTCGCCCCATTCTCTCATGCCGTCGAGGCGGATGGGTGGGTTATCCTCACCGGGCAGATGCCGACCTGGCCGGGGGAGCCGGATAGGGCGTTGCCGGAGGGGGTGGCAGCGCAGGCGCAAAGGGTGCTCGAGAACCTGGAGATCGTGCTGAAGGGCGTGGGGCTCGACCGGTCCCACATCGTGCAGTGCCGTTGCTTTCTCACCGAGTTCGAGCGGGACTATGCGGCCTTCAACACGGCCTATGCCGCCTTTTTCCCGGCGGATCGCCTCCCGGCGCGGACCACCGTGGGCGTCACCGCCCTCGCCGTCGGTGCGCTGGTGGAGATCGACTGCCTCGCCCGCCGGCCCGGCGCCACGGCCGCCTGAGCTTCTGGGCCCTGAGATCACATCTTCCCGGTTTTCTGCGACGGAAGGGGTGGGGGTTTGCGTTCATCCCCTAGGCCTCCGGCGCGCCAGCCGGCGGAGGGACCAGGGAGAGACGCCATGAAGGCACGCAACCTCGCCGTTCTCGCCATCGTCGCCATGGGCACGAGCGGGTGCTACCACTACGGCTACGGGCCGGGCCCCGTGCTGGGCGGCGCCGCCGTGGGCGCCGCGGCCGGCGCAGTGGGCGGCGCCATCGTGGGCGCGCCCGGCATCGGCGCGGCCGTGGGTGCTGCCGCGGGTGCCGTGACCGGCGCTGCGGGAGCGGCACGCGGTGGGCCCTATTACGGCAAGCGCTACTACGACGATGGCTACTATCATGGCGGTGGCGGCCATTACGGACCCGCGGTTTCCGGCTCCGTCGTGATCATCGACGATGATCGTGGGCACTACCACGGCAAGCGCCACTACAAACGCGGCAAACCCCGCTATCGCGGCCACCGCCGCGGCTATGCCAAGGGCTACGGGCGGGGCTATCGCAAGGGCTATCGGCGCGGCCATCGCCGGGGCTACCGGCACGGCTACTACGACTGACGGGGCCGCCCTTTCGCGCGTGGCAACTTGCCACGGAGCGCCTCTGGGGATCGACGCCCGTCCCTTGCGTCATATTCTCGTTGCGCACGGCAGGGCGCGGAGACGGGCATGAGCGCAAGCGGCGGGCATCGCGGAACAGGGCAGGGCATGTCGGGGGAGCCCGATCCCTTCCGGCTGATCCGCCTTGTGGCGACGGGGGCGGGCGACGGCATTGCTGCGGGCTGGATCGCCCTCCTCGCGATCATCGAGTTCGATTTCCAGGGCCTTGGCACGCTCGTGAAGGGGGCGGAGGACGGGGCGCTTGCGCTGGCCATGCTCGCGGGCTTCTTCGCGGTCACCTTCGGCATGGTGGGCATCGCCTGGCGGGTGATGGTGCTCTTGCCGGAGGAGGACTGACGGCCCTGCCGTCGAAGCTGGCCCCAAGCGGCATGTGTCCCTTTCCAGAACCCGCGGCCGTGCCGCCGCTGCTGGCAGCGCTGGCGTTGGGTGCGACCGATCGCCGGCCGGATGGCGGCATGGCGGGCCGTTTCCACTATGCCGTCCGCGATGGCGTGCTCTGGCTCTTCCCCGTTCACCTGCCGCCCCTGCCTTTCGCCGCGGTCGCGCGGCATGGTGCACCGGCATGGGGGCCCTGTTCGGTGGCGGAGGGCTACTGGCTCGCCCATGCGCTGCGCCAGGATGTGTGGCGGGCGCTCAGGCGGCGCCGGAACGCCCTGCCGTTCGCGGCCGTGGCTCTGGCGCCTGAACGTTCCCGCCCCGTGCTGGCC
>JBCBHB010000511.1:0-2879 GCA_038526025.1 Pseudomonadota bacterium | reverse complement strand
GTGCTGGGTCTCATGGCGAGCGCGCTCAACGCGGTGGAGTTCCGCCTCGGGCTCGACACGGGCGAGACGCTGGTTGTGGCCGCGGAGAGCCCCTTCGTGGTCGCCCCCTTCGGACTGCCCGTGGGCTTCGGTGCCGGCGTCTTCGGGATCCTCATCGCGCTCGTCACGCTCATCATGCTCCACCGCGAGTTCAGGCCGCTGACGCGCCTCGCGGCGGCCGTGGAACGTGTCGACCCCGCTGGGGAGGCTGTCGCGCTGCCGCAGATCCGCGCCCGCTCGCCCGAGCTGCGCGCGCTGGTGGCCGCGTTCGAGCGGCTGCAGGGGCGTCTCTCCACCCTCATCCACGGGCGCATGGCCCTGGTCGGCGGCATACAGCACGATGTGCGGACATTCGCCACGCGCCTGCGCCTGCGCGTCGACAAGATCGCCGATCCGGAGGACCGCCAGCGGGCCGTGGCCGATATCACCGACATGATAGCGCTTCTCGACGATGCGCTGCTCGCCAGCCGGGCGGGGGCAAGCGAGCTCGAGGAGGAGCTTGTCGATCTCGCCGCGCTGGTCGAAGCGGAGGTCTCGGATCGCGTGGCGGCCGGTGCGCCTGTGCAGCTGGAAACGGTCGGGCGAGAGGCAACGGTCCTGGGCGATCGGTTGGCGCTCCGCCGCATCGTGTCCAACCTCCTCGACAACGCGATCCGTTACGGCCATCGCGCGCATCTGACGCTGTCGCTGAGCGACACGACCGCGGTGTTGAGCGTTGATGACGAAGGGCCGGGCATTGCGCCGGCGGAGCGCGCCCTGCTGCTCGAGCCCTTCACGCGAAACGAGGCCTCCCGCGCGCGGCGGACCGGCGGCGCGGGGCTCGGACTCGCGGTGGTGCGCAGTCTCGCGGAGGCTCACGAAGGCAGCATCGCGATCGAGGATGCGCCGACGGGCGGCGCCCGCCTCGTGCTGAGCCTGCCGCTCTTCAGGCCCTGAGCGACGTGCGCCGCGGGCCACGATAGGCGGAGGGGCTCTCTCCGGTCCACCGCTTGAAGGCGCGGCGAAAGGCGCGATCATCGGAGAAGCCGACCATGGTGGCGATTGCGTCGATGGAGGTGGTTCCTTCGCGCAGAAGCGCCTCCGCCAGAGAGCGTTGCGCGGCGCCCACCATCGCCTGAGGCGTGGTGCCATGTGCAGCGGCGACGCGCTGCGCCGTGCGGGCGCTCATGCCCGCGCCCCGGACTGCGGCGGCGGTGCGGAAATCGCCGCAGGAAGCCGCGGCCGCCACGGCTTCCTGGAGGCGCAAAAAGTCCGGGCTCACGCGGCTCGACGCGGTGCGAGGCAGCGTGAGCTCGAAATGTTTCTCGACGAAACCGAAGAGCGTGGGCTCCGCCGTCGTCACCTGGCGCGCGACCGTGTCGCGAGAGAACACCAGAGCGGTCTTGTTGGCGTGGAAGACAACCGGACAGCGGAAGAAGGCCTGGTAATCGCGCTCCGGCCCGAAGGGGCCGAAGGGGAGCTCGATGCGCAGGAAGGGGTTCGTCAGGCCCACCACCTCGCGCAGCAGGCGCGCGATGAGCGCGGCGCCAACCTCTGCCACCCGTCCCTGATCGATCGCGTCGTTGGGATGGTAGGCCTCCATCCGCGCTTCGTCGCCGACGTCTCGGAGCGTTGTGTTCAAGCGATCCGCGAGATGGCTGCCGTTTCGCGTCAGGAACCTGAGCGCATCGTGCAGCGTGGGTGCGAACTGTACCCCGTCCGCCAGACCGCCGAGCGCGATGAAGGAGGTGGCGCGGGCAGCCTCGATCCCGAGGGCGACGTCGCCCGAGGATTTCGCGGTGAGCGCACGCCACACGTGATGGGGAATGCGGTCGTCCAGCCTCGCGGCCGGGTTGCCGAGTTCACGCGCGTCGAGACCCGTCGCGGCCTCGATTTCCGCCATGCTCAGCCCGCGGGAAAGCGCGAAGGCGACCGTCGCTGCGGTAACGCTGATGTGGTGACCCTCACCCGCCGTGCTGGCGGGAACTGTCCGATTTTCTGACATCTCGGTCCTGTCTAGGCCTCAGTGCGACCTCTAGCCTCCAGAAATTCGCCGTCCCGGTCAGGATAAATGGAACTTCTGGTATCATGAAATGGGGTCTCTTCCGCCTTTCTGCCGTCGCGCTCGTTCTCGCTGGCTGTGTGCCTGAAGAGGATGCGCCGGCGGGGCCGCCGCCCGTTCGCGGCCTGATCACCACCCTTGTGCAGGACTTCGAGGAGACGACCATCCGGCGCTATCCCGGCGTGCTGGAGCCGGGAGAGGTCAACGTGATCTCTTTCGAGGTGGCCGGCCGGCTCGGACGCATGACGCTCGATGTGGGGGAACGGGTGGAGGAGGGCCAGCTCCTCGCGTCCCTCGATGTCGAGCAGTTCCAGACAGAGATCGAGAACAAGCAGGCGGCGGTGGAGGAGGCGCAGGCCACGCTCAAGCAGGCTGAGGACGACCTCGCCCGCTCCCAGCAGCTGCTCGACCGTGGCGTGGGCACCGTGGTGCAGCGGGACGAGGACCGGACCTCGGTGAACCAGAGCCGCGCGCAGCTGACGCAGGCGGAGAAGAACCTGGCCTCGGCGGAGGAAGACCTTGCGGACTCGAAGCTCTACGCGCCCTTCAGCGGCATCGTCGACGCGATCGAGGTGGAGAGCTTCGCGACGGTTGCCGCAGGCAGCACCATCCTGTCGCTCTACGAGCAGGCCGACTACGAGGTGGCCTTCACCGTGAGCTTCGATGTCATCGGCCAGCTGGTGGTCGGCACGCCGGCAACGGTTCGACTGGCGGATGATCCGAGCGTGGCGCTGAAGGCTGTGGTGAGCGAGCTTGGCGAGCGGGCGGGGCAGGTCTCGTCCTTTCCGGTCGTCGTGAA
>JBCBHB010000510.1:0-2880 GCA_038526025.1 Pseudomonadota bacterium | reverse complement strand
GAGGGCCTGCGGGCGCGGCGATCAGGCGGCGCGGGCGACCTGCGCCTGCGGGCCCACGGCGATGGTCGTAGCGCCAGAAGCCTTGATCTGCTCACGGCGCTTGAGCGGCCAGGGGCCAGCGTCTTCCAGCGCGACCTCTACGTCGTAGGGGCCGACCACGATGGCTGCATCGCCCGCCGCGCGGATGGCAAGGGCGTCACGCGCCTCGGGGGTGTTGGCAACTGCCGCGCCACGCACATCGCGCGTCCAGCCCTCGGCGGCGAGGTAGACGCTGTCACCTTCGATCAGATCGTTGGCGGCAAACACCACCGGAATGAACTGCTTGGCCATGATCGTTCTCCTCGAGCCCATTGCAGGGCGATGCTGTGTTGAATCGGAAATAGCGTAACGCTCGCGGGTTTTCAATATTCCACATGCTCTATCGATATCTCTATAAAACAACATTCACATAATGTTATTTTATGCTTTTCGGCGCCAACGCCACCAGTCGTTGTGGAGCCGTTCACGCCGGTGCGCTAAGCGCAGTCTATGGATAGGGAGTCTCCCGTAGCGTATCTGCGCCCCGTACCGTGCGCGCCCGAACTGCCCGGAGCCTGGCGGCTGGCCGGCACCGCGCTGGGCGTCCGAGAAGTTGCTGTGATCGAGCGCGGCCGCGCACCGGAGATCCTGCCGATCGAGGCAGCGGCAGCGCTGCCGGGGCACGATGCGGCCATCGGCCGGCTTTGCGGGGCGCGCCCTGCCCTGCCCGGCCTTCAGGCGATGGACCTGCGCCGCCCGGCGGTCATGGGCATCGTCAACGTAACGCCGGACAGTTTTTCCGATGGCGGGCTATATGCGGATGCCGAACGGGCTGTCGCGCATGGCCTGGCCCTCGCCGCCGCGGGGGCGGACATCCTGGACATCGGCGGCGAATCCACCCGACCGGGCGCACAGCCCGTACCACCCGCAGAAGAACAGGCCCGCGTGCTCCCGGTGATCGAAGGCCTACGCGCGGCCGGCTGCACGCTTCCCCTCAGCATCGACACGCGAAACGCCTCCACGGCGCGCGCAGCCCTCGGCGCCGGCGCGACGCTGCTGAACGACGTCTCCGCCATGCTGCACGACCCGGAGATGCCGCAGGTGGCCGCTACCGCGCCGGCGCTCTGCCTGATGCACGCGCAGGGGGACCCGCAGACCATGCAGGCGAACCCGCACTACGAAGACGTCCTGCTCGACGTCTACGACTTCCTCGAAGCGCGCCTGTCGGCGGCGGAGGCCTTGGGCGTGCCGCGCGAGCGCATCCTGGTCGACCCCGGGATCGGCTTCGGGAAGACCGTTGCACACAACCTCGCGCTTATCCGCGGCCTCAGCCTCCTTCACAGCCTGGGCGCACCGCTGCTTCTCGGCCTGTCGCGCAAGCGGTTCATCGGCACCATCGGCGGCGGGGAGGCCGCGGCCGCGCGCATGCCAGGCTCCCTCGGTGCAGGCATCTTCGCGCTGAACCAGGGGGTGCATGTGCTGCGCGTCCACGATGTGGCCGAAACCGTGCAGGCCGTGCGCCTCTGGCACGCGCTCGCGGACCCGGCGATGGCAGGCTACGGCTGAAGGGCGATTGACAGTTTCGCCCGCGCCTGCGCTGGCTGACGAAGCACAAGCCGAGGATCCCCCATGCCCGAACTCTCCGCCTGGCTGGCCTTTGCGGCCGCCTCCGCCCTCGTCATCATCGTCCCGGGACCCAGCGTTACCGTGATCGTCGCGAACAGCCTGCGGCAGGGCACGCGGGCGGGCATGCTGAATATCGCGGGCACGCAGTTCGGCCTCGCCACCATGCTGGTCGTGCTAGCGCTGGGGCTCGAAGCGCTGATGGCAGGGGCGTCGACGCTGTTCGAGATCGTTCGGCTGGTGGGTGCGGCCTATCTCGTCTGGCTCGGCATCGGGCTCCTGCGGTCGGACGGCCGCCTCGGCGCGGCGGAGCAGGCGCCGTCCCGCTCCTCCCGCGCGCTCTTCTGGCAGGGCTTCCTGGTGATCTGGGCAAACCCCAAGGCGCTGTTCTTCTTCGGCGCGCTCATTCCCCAGTTCGTGGTGCCAGGCCCCGATGCAGGGCTTCAGGCCATGGTGCTCGGCGCAACCTTCATGGCGCTCGCCACAGTGCTCGACGGCGGCTATGCCCTCGCGGCAGGCAAGGCCGGCGCCATGCTCACCCAAACGCGCGTCCGCATGGTCGAACGCGTCTCCGGGCTTTGCCTTATCGGCGGCGGCCTGTGGCTCGCCTTCTCCCGCCGTGCCTGACAGGGCCCCTGACGACGTGCTTGACCTGCGACGCGCCGCCGGCGGATAGGGCGCCCTATGGAACGCACACTCTTCGGTACCGACGGCATCCGCGGGCGCGCCAACCGCTATCCCATGACATCGGAGGTCGCGTTGGCCCTGGGCCGCGCGGCCGGCACCCATTTCACGAATGGCGCGCACCGACACACGGTGGTGATCGGGAAGGACACGCGCCGCTCGGGCTACATGCTCGAATTCGCGCTTGCCTCCGGCTTTGTCAGCGTCGGCATGGACGTACAGCTCTGCGGGCCGGTACCGACCCCTGCGATCGGCATGCTCACCCGGTCCCTGCGCGCTGATCTCGGCGTGATGATTTCGGCCTCGCACAACCCGTTCGAGGATAACGGGATCAAGCTCTTCGGGCCGGACGGCTACAAGCTTTCCGACGAGGTCGAGGCGCATATCGAGGGGCTGATGGCTGCCGAGCCCACGCTCGCGCCCCCGGGCGAGATCGGCCATATCCGGAACCTGCGGGACGGTCGGGCGCGGTATATCGAGTTCGCGAAGGCAAGCTTCCCGCGAACGCTGCGCCTCAATGGCCTGCGGGTCGTGGTGGATTGCGCCAACGGCGCC
>JBCBHB010000509.1:0-2887 GCA_038526025.1 Pseudomonadota bacterium | reverse complement strand
CCATGCGCGCCATCGCCGGCGTGCTGTCCGAGAACCGCCGCGTCCTTGGCATGATGCCGCATCCCGAACGGATGGCCGACCCCGCGCTTGGCGGGCGCGACCGTGTATCGGACGGCCGCCTCGTCTTCGAAAGCCTCACCGCCGCCCTGCAGGAGAGCTGACATGCAGTCCACCGCCGCCGGTCTTCTACCCAGCCGTCTCCGCCGCCTCGCCATCGCTGGCGCCCTTCTCGGCAGCCTCGCCGCCTGTGGCACGGATGGCGGCCTCTACCAGCCGCAGGACGTGCCGCCGGGACCGCCGCCCTACCCGCTGGCCGAGGGCTCGCAGCTCACGGTGGAGCTCGGCCTCGCCCAACCCGAGGCCCAGCTCTTCGTCGAGGAAGTTGCCGCCCGCTGCTGGCTTGACGGCGTGCTCCGGGCCGACGCGATGATCGTCGACCGCGCTTCCGGGCGGATCGTCATGACCGGGGAGACCGACGACCTGCTGATCGTGGACTTCATCCCGCGGGCGGACAGCCAGGCGCTCGCCGCCCTTCGCCTCTCGGGCCCTGCGGTCACGAACGAAGAGCAGACCCGCCGCCTGCTCGAGCATCTCGAGCGGGCCGAGCGCACGGGCGAGGTGGCCTGCCCGCCGCTCGACCCGAACGCGACCGTCGTCCAGCAACCGGCCTGATCGCCGTCGCCACGAACAGGAGGCCACCGGTGACCGACGCCGCGGCAGCAGCCACGCTCTCCAACACCGCGGCGGAGCCGGCGGTCGATCTTGCGCTCGCCGAGGCGCATGGCCTCAAGCCGGACGAATACCAGCGCATTCTCGACCTCCTCGGCCGGGTACCGAGCTTCACCGAGCTTGGCATCTTCTCGGCCATGTGGAACGAGCACTGCTCCTACAAATCCTCGAAGCGCTGGCTGCGCACCCTGCCCACCGAAGGGCCGCAGGTGATCTGCGGGCCAGGCGAGAACGCCGGTGTTGTCGATATCGGGGACGGGCTGGCCGTGGTCTTCAAGATGGAGAGCCACAACCACCCCAGCTTCATCGAGCCCTACCAAGGTGCGGCCACGGGCGTCGGCGGTATCCTGCGCGATGTCTTCACCATGGGCGCCCGCCCCATCGCCGCGCTCAATGCGTTGAGCTTCGGCGCGCCGGATCATCCGCGCACCAAGCGCCTCCTCGCCGGCGTGGTCGAGGGCATCGGCGGCTATGGCAATGCCTTCGGCGTGCCGACGGTCGGCGGTGAGCTCCGCTTCCACCCCGCCTACAACGGCAACTGCCTTGTGAACGCCATGGCGGTGGGCCTCGCAAAGGCAGATAGCATCTTCTACTCCGCCGCCTCCGGCGTCGGCCGCCCCGTGGTCTATCTCGGCGCGAAGACAGGGCGGGACGGCGTGGGCGGCGCCACCATGGCCTCGGCCGAGTTCGGCGAGGACGCGGAAGAAAAGCGCCCCACCGTCCAGGTCGGCGATCCCTTCACCGAGAAGCGCCTGCTCGAAGCCTGCCTCGAACTCATGGCCTCCGGCGCCGTCATCAGTATCCAGGACATGGGCGCCGCCGGCCTCACCTGCTCCGCCGTGGAGATGGGGGACAAGGGTGGCCTCGGCGTCGCCCTCGATCTCGACGCCGTGCCCTGCCGCGAGACGGCGATGTCCGCCTACGAGATGATGCTCTCCGAAAGCCAGGAGCGCATGCTCATGGTGCTGGACCCTGAGCGCGAGGACACCGCGCGCGCCATCTTCGAGAAATGGGATCTCGACTTCGCCATCGTCGGCGAGACCATCGCGGAGGACCGCTTCCTGGTCTCCCATGGCGGCGTGCTGAAAGCGGACCTGCCGCTCGCCGCCCTCTCCGGCACGGCCCCGGAATACGATCGGCCCCATGTGGCCCCCGCCGCACCCGCGCCTCTCGGCCCGCTCCAGGACATCGCGCCCATCGACGCGCTGCAGCGCCTCGTCGCGAGCCCCAATTACGGCTCCCGCGCCTGGGTCTGGGAACAGTACGACCATACGGTGATGGCCGACACGGCCGTCCGCCCGGGCTCCGATGCCGCCATCGTCCGCGTCCACGGCACCGAGAAGGCCCTCGCCCTCACCGCCGATGTCACCCCCCGCTACTGCGCGGCCGACCCGGTCGAGGGCGGCCGCCAGGCGGTGGCCGAAGCCTTCCGGAACCTGTCGGCAAGCGGCGCCCGTCCCCTCGCGGTCACCGACAACCTCAATTTCGGCAATCCCGAACGGCCGGAGATCATGGGCCAGTTCGTCGGCTGCATCCGCGGCATCGGCGAGGCCTGCACGGCGCTCGACATGCCCGTCGTCTCCGGCAATGTCTCGCTCTACAACGAGACCGAGGGCTCGGCGATCCTCCCCACCCCCACCATTGGCGCCGTCGGCCTTCTCGCACGGCTGGAGGACGCCATCCCCATGGCGCCGGTCGCTGGCGACACGCTGGTTCTCCTCGGCATCACCCGCGGCCATCTCGGCCAGTCCGCACTTCTCTGGGAACTCGGAGCCCGCGCCGAGGGCCCGCCCCCGCCGGTGGACCTTGCCGCGGAGCGGCGCGCCGGGGACCTCGTCCGTGCCCTCGGGGCCGCCGGTCACCTGCGCGCAGCACATGATCTCTCCGATGGCGGCCTCGCGCTCGGTGCCGCCGAGATGGCCCTCGCCGCCGGCACCGGCATCGCCCTCGATGCCCCCGAAAGCCTCGACCCCCTCGCCTGGTTCTTCGGTGAGGACCAGGCCCGCTACCTTCTGGCAAGTGATCCCGGGCACCTTTCGGCCGTGCTAGCGATGGCGGGCGAAGCACGCGTCCCGGCGGAAGCCGTCGGCCGCACGGGCGGCGATGTGATCGCCCTCGGCCGCGAGCACCTGCCGCTCACGCGCCTCGCCGAAGCACA
>JBCBHB010000508.1:0-2892 GCA_038526025.1 Pseudomonadota bacterium | reverse complement strand
TTCGCCGCCGTGTTGCCGAAACCGACGACGCTCTCGATGGCGCTCTGCATGCCCGATGCGGCGTCGGCCTTCAGGTCGAAGAACATCGCCGTGGCGGCCGCGCCCGCCGCAGCAGCGCCTATCCTGATCCGCTCCCAGACCTCGACCGCGACGTCCTTCAGGAGCGACATCGCCTCGCCGAAGCTGCCCGCGCCGGAGACGAGACGGGTGAACTGGTAGACGAGCTCGCCCGCGCCGACGATCAGCGCCCCGATGCCGGTGCGGATCAGCGCCCCACGCAGGACGACCAGCGCCGTGGCGAGGCCGCGCACGGAGAGCGCAGCAGCGGCCATGCCCGCGACCCAGCGACCGGCGAGGAAGGTGGCGAAGGTGGCGGCATAGGTTGTGAGGCGGCCGATGTTGTCGAAAAGCCCGCGAATGGCGATGCCGAGCGGGCCGGTGCGGCTCGCGACAGCCGCCATGGCGTCGGCGACGGATTCGAGCGCCGGAGCAGCGGCGACAGCAAGCTGGTTCGACAGCCCGCGCCAGATCAGCCCGAGCCGCGAGATTGCATCGTTCGTCCGCTCGATCTGGTCCGCATCCTGCTCGGAGACGACCACACCGAAGGCGAGGACATCCTCCGTCGCCTGGCGCAGCGTCGCGGTGTCGATCCGGCTCATCGCGATGGAGCCTTCCTCGCCGAAAAGCTGCCCCGCAACGGCGGCGCGCTCGGCGGCAGGCACGAAACTCTCGATGGCGGCGTTGATCGCACCAACCCGCTGGTCCAGCGGCAGCGCGATCAGCTCGTTGGCCGAGAGCCCCAGCCGGTCGAGCGCGTCGGCGGCGGGGCCGGTCCCGGCCGCAGCTTGGCTGAGACGGCGCGTCAGGTCCTTCGTCGCCTGCTCGATGCCGGACATCGACACGCCCGCCAGCTCGCCCGCGCGCTCCAGCGTCTGGATCGAGGCGACGGTGGTGCCGAGGGATTGGGCGAGCTTTGCCTGCGCGTCCACCGTCTGGAGGCCGGAGCGCACCATCGCGACGCCCGCCGCCGTGGCAGCAGCCACCGCAGCAGCAGCGGCCACGCGCACCCGCCGCGAGAAGGCTGCGAGCCGGGCGTTGGCAACCTCCATCTCGCGGCTAAGCCGCCCGAAGCCACGCGACCCGGCCTCACCGACACCTTCCAGCTCGGCGCGCACCTGCCGTCCGCCCACGGCCGCGAGGCGGACGCTAACCCGTTTTTCCGCCATGGGAGTGATCCATCTGTTCGTTGAGTTTGGCGACCATCACCGCTTCGATGACGGGCAGCAGTTCGGCCATGGCCAGCGGCGGCACGCCGAGGGCGTCACCGAGCGCCAGCGCCGCCGACATGTCCCAGCCGATCACCGCGCCGGGCAACACACGCAGCTGGCCGCCGAGACGACCGACGAGGTCCCAGACCTGCCAGCCCTCATGGGTCAGCGGACGGTTCAGCCGCGCCGGGCAGTCCGGGCAGGCTTGCGTACAGGCTTCGCAGTAGCGATCGCCCCCGCCGAAGGACCACTCGGCGAGAGCGCGGAGGCGTTTTTTTCCTGTTCCAGCAGCAGGCCTTTCGAGACGTAGGTCAGCTGGAAGGCCTCGAAGATCGGCCAGACGTCGAGCAGCGCGTCGATGGCCTCGGGGCTCGGGTCGATGGAATTGCCGTCGGCGTCGCCCACGCCCTCCCAGGCCAGCACCGCTCGCCGCGCGAGCGCCTTGGCGAAGGCGACGGCGCGCTCCTCGTCGGAGGCGTCCTCGGGCACCGCCTCGACAGCAGGATCGCTGCGTGTCGCCACCATCAGCGCGGTGGTCAGCGGGCGCAGCTGCACCCGGACGCCGGGCGCGAGGTCATGCCAGCGTGGCGCGTTGGTCAGGTCGAGTGTCAGCATCCTCAGTAACCCTCTAAGTCGTTGATCAGGGTGGCGGTGCACATCCGGCCGACGACGCCGTCGCGCGCGGCCTGCCAGTCGAAGGTCGCCTGCACGCCCTGCGGCCCGGAAATCTCGATGCGCGGGCGCGGCAGGTAGACGGCGTGCACCGTGAAGGTGAAGCTCTCGCCCGAGGGCAAGACGTAGGCGAATTCCATCTCGCAGGCCTCGCCGTTGATCGCCTGCGTCACCAGCGTCTGGTCGGCGAAGCGCACCTCGATCCGACCGGTCAGCGCGGCGATGGACGGGTCCGCGCCGTCGATGCGGCCGTCCGAGCGGATGGTCTCGATCCGATCGAGATTGTTCGCATAGGTGATCTCGGCCGAGACTACGTTGCCAAGGGCGGTGCCATTGCGCGTGATCGACCCGTTGAAATGGCCGAAGCGCTTCAGCTCCAGCGCGGCGGGCGTTCCGGCGCTAGTGGTCGTGCCCACTGTCTCGCCCTGCGCCACCAGCCGCGCCGTGGCAGTCAGCAGGCCCGAGCGCTGCATCTGCCAGGTGATCTGGTCGAGCACGCAGCCGGAATACATCGCGAAGCGCGGCACCTCTGGCATGCCGGTCTCGATCGACATGCTGGGCAGCGTCCAGGACCCCGACTGGAACTCGTGGCTATAGGGCGCTTCCGCACCCGTGGTCGTGGGTGTCCCGAAGGCCGCTTTCAGCCAGAAGCCAAAGGCCTCCGCGTCGAGTGGCACGACGACATCGCCATCGGCCGTCACCGCGTCCTTGATCGGCGCCAGCGGGTCGCGGCCGTAGCCGAGAAGCTCCGAGTTCAGCAGCGGCTGCTCCGCGCCGAGCGACGTGCTGGCGAAGGGCATGCGGGTGAAGCCGCTGGCGGGCGGCGTTCCATAGGTGGTCTCGAACGCAAGCGCCATCTGCGCCCGCGCCCCTTGGGCTCGTGCCATTGTGTTCTCCTCGGATTGTCGGGATCAGCCGAGCGGATCGGCCGTGGAATAGTGCAGGACGACCG
>JBCBHB010000507.1:0-2920 GCA_038526025.1 Pseudomonadota bacterium | reverse complement strand
CACATTTTTTTGAAAGTAATGCAGCAGGCCAGTGTATGACCTAACGGCATCACGGCCGTGAAGGTCTGCTCGCGGCGACTGAAGGTACCGGTGCGCGGAGCCTCCCTCGTTCAATCCAGGTCGTCGTCCTCGAAGTCGGCGCGGCTCTTGCCGGTGGCGTCCTGTGCGAGGGCGGCGGCCATGAAGGCGTCGAGCTTGCCGTCGAGCACGCCCTGGGTGTCGGTCGTCTCCACCCGTGTGCGGAGATCCTTCACCATCTGGTAGGGCTGGAGGACGTAGGAGCGGATCTGGTTGCCCCAGCCGATCTCGCCCTTCGCGTCGTGCTGGTCCTGGATCGCCTGGGTGCGCTTCTTCATCTCCAGCTCGTAGAGCTTCGAGCGCAGGCTCTGCATGGCGATGGCGCGGTTCTGGTGCTGGGACTTCTCGGACGAGGTCACCACGATCCCCGTGGGGTGGTGGGTGATGCGCACGGCGGAATCGGTCGTGTTCACGTGCTGCCCACCGGCGCCCGAGCTTCGATAGGTGTCGATCCGGATGTCCTTGTCCGGGATCTCGATCTCGATGGTGTCGTCGATCACCGGGTAGCACCAGACGCTGGCGAAGGAGGTCTGGCGCCGGGCCTGGCTGTCGAAGGGCGAGATGCGGACGAGCCGGTGCACGCCGCTCTCGGTCTTGAGCCAGCCATAGGCGCTCGTCCCCTTGATCTGGTAGGTGGCGGAGCGGATGCCCGCTTCTTCGCCCTCGGTCTCGGACTGCAGCTCGACCTTGAAGCCCCGCGCCTCGGCCCAGCGGAGATACATGCGCACGAGCATCTGCGCCCAGTCGCAAGCCTCGACGCCGCCGGCGCCGGCGTTCACTTCCAGGAACGCGTCATTGCCGTCCATCTCGCCGGAGAGGAGCGCCTCGATCTCGCGTTCGGCAGCCTGGGTGCGCAGGCGTTCGAGTTCGGCCTCGGCCTCGCCGACGACCTCCTCGTCCTCCTCCATCTCGCCAAGCTCGATGAGTTCCACATTGCCCTGGAGCCCGTCGGCGAGCGAGCGGTAGCCGTCGATCGCGTCCGCGAGCTGCTGACGTTCGCGCATCAGCTTCTGCGCCTTGGTCGGGTCGTTCCAGAGATCGGGGTCCTCGGCGAAGGCGTTGTACTCCTCGAGCCGCGCCTCGGCCGTGTCCCAGCCGATGCGCTGGCGCAAGAGCCCCAGCGACTTCTCGATATCGGCCACAATCGCCTGCGTCTCGGCGCGCATCTTCTCAGCTCCTATCCGACGGTTGGACGGAGATAGCGAGCCCGCGCGCGCTCGTCAAAGTGACTAGGAGGCCGGCTACTGCCAATGCCTTGGTTTCTGAAGACACCCCCGATCATCAAACTGAAAAATCTTGTAGTCGATCTTCAGCAACGGGGTCGGCGGTTCGATCCAAACGTGTAGGGAGAGCGGGTGACGCGCCTCGTAGAGCGTGTCTTCAACGGGCGTCGCGAGCCGCTGGCTCTGAAACTCCATCGTTTCAGCCGCCTCTTCAAAGTCTTCAACGGTCACGCAGCTAGCGACCGCGGCGTTCACCGCGAACACGTAACTGGCCCAGGCGCTACGGCTCATTGCAGCCTCGTGGCGCGCCTCCAACCACTGCCAGCCCGCAGCCCCTGCAAAGCTAACGGCGGCGGCGCAAAGAAGCATCGCCCGAGCTTCCACTAATAGAGGCCGCCGGTGCCGAGGCCGATGGTGCCGCCGGAGGGGGAGCTGGGGCGGCGGGGGCGCTCGTTGCCGGAGGTGTCGGTGGTGGGGGTGTCCTCCTCGATCGGTTCGTCGAGGCTGTAGGGCAGCGCGCCGCCCACAAAGTCCGACCCGAAGAGCGCTGCGTCGCTTTGCAGCACCGGGGCGGCGGCGTAGAGCGTCGGCTCCTCGCCGCGACGGTAGACCTCGGTGACCACATTCGGGCCGACGGCGTAATCCGGCAGACGCTCGCCGGTCTCCCGGTCGATCTTCACCGTGATGAACTCGCTGTCATAGGTCTCGACCTCGAAGGTGCCGAGATTGTCCATGCCCTTCAGCGCGGCGACCATGAATTCCTTGAACACAGGCCCGCAGAGCGTGCCGCCATAGGCCCGCTTGCCGAGCGTGCGCGGCTGGTCGAACCCGATGAAGCAGCCAGCCACGAGGTTGGGCGAGAAGCCGACGAACCAGGCGTCGCGCGAGTCGTTGGTGGTGCCCGTCTTGCCCGCGAGGGGCAGCCCGGTGCCGCCCACGGTCTTGCTCGCCGTGCCACGGTTCACCACGCCCTCGAGCATGCTCACGATCTGGCGCGCGGTGGAGGCGTTCATGATCTGCGGGCGCTCATCGTAGAGCACCGGCAGGGTCGCGACGTTGGAGACCGGCTGCGCATCGACGACGACGGCCGCGTTGCTTGCGCGCTCGGGGTCCTCGGCCTTCGCGAGTTGGGGCTGGGTGCAGCCGCGGCAGGAGCGCGGGTCGTGGCGGTAGATCGTGCGCCCGCGCCGGTCCTGGATCCGGTCCACCACGGTGGGGCGCACGCGCTTGCCGCCATTGGCGAACATCCCGTAGGCCGCCACCATGTCGTAGAGCGTGGTCTCGCCCGCGCCGAGGGAGAAGGCGAGGTGGAGCGGCATGTCCTCGTAGACGCCGAACCGCTCCGCATAATCCGCCACGCTACGCATGCCGACCTGCTGCGCGATGCGCACGGTCATCAGGTTGCGGCTGAGCTCGAGGCCACGGCGCATGGGCATCGGGCCATAGGCGCGGCCGTCGGAGTTCTTCGGCCGCCAGGTCTCGCCCGCGAGGCGCACGGCCACGGGCGCGTCGTTCACGACGGTTGCAGGCGTGTAGCCCGCGTCGAGCGCCGCGGCATAGACGAAGGGCTTGAACGACGAGCCGGGCTGGCGGAGGGCCTGCGTGGCGCGGTTGAAGAC
>JBCBHB010000506.1:0-2928 GCA_038526025.1 Pseudomonadota bacterium | reverse complement strand
CGGATGATCTCCTGACCCACCAGCGTCACCATCAGGGTGTGCTCGGCATCGTGGTAGAGCGCGGTGGTATTGGCGATGCGCTGCAAGATAAGCGTCGCCCCACCGCGCAAATAGGCAGCGTATTCCGGCCGACGCCCTGCGAAGTGCTGCGCATAGGTGTCCGCCAGATGGTCTCCGAAGGTCGTCGCCATCACGAGACGCGGATTGAACACCCCGATTACCCCCATCAGCCGCGCCCTGAGAGACGCGTTTGCGCAGAAGCACTCAAATACGGGCGCAGTATGGCAGGCATGGGACCTGCGGCAAGCAATTACCGGCACGCCGGTGCCCAAGTCCTCCATGCTGCTCTTCTCGGCAACGCCGGGCTGTGGTGGTCCGGCTATTGCCTTCGCCATGGCGCAGGACGCGCCCCTGTGCCACCATCGCGCCCTGTGCCGGCGGTGTTGGCGGGAAGGACGAGAGATGATCAGGCGCTTGCTGCCGTTTATCTACGGGATCGTCGCCCTCGTGCTGCTCGTCGGCATCCGGATCTCCGACCCCAAGATCGTCGAGCAAGCCCGGCTCTGGACGTTTGACTTCTACCAACAGCTCGAACCCCGTCGGTACAGCGAAGCGGGCGTGCGCATCGTGGATGTGGACGAGGAATCTCTCCGCCGCTTCGGTCAGTGGCCCTGGCCGCGGGCCTTGGTGGGCCAGCTCGTCACCAATCTCACCCAGGCGGGCGCGGCTGCGGTGGTCTTCGATATGGTGTTCGCGGAGGAAGACCGGCTCCACCCCCGCTCGATCAGCGAGGCGATGCGGCTCTCAGGCGTCGATGCGAACCTCGACTCCGTCCTCGCCCAGATGCCGGATCCGGACGAAGGCTTCGCTCAAACCATCGCAGGCCTTCCCGTCGTCACCGGCTTCGCGCCCCACGCTTCGGAAAGCACGCGCAGCCCGGCCAAGCCTTCCAGCATCGCCATCAGCGGGCCCGACCCCTCCGGCAGCCTCGAGGCGTTCGCGGGCGCGGCCACCAATCTCCAGATCATCCAGGGCGCAGCACTCGGCAATGGCAGCTTCGCCGTCCGGAACGACACCGACACAATCCTCCGCCGCGTGCCCCTCTTCCAGGTTGTCGAGGGCGAGATCTACCCCACGCTGGCCGCAGAAGCGCTCCGCGTCGCCCAGCGCGCGCGCACCCATCTCATCAAGAGCGCCACGCTCCACGACGGCACGGCCAGCATGGTCGCCGCCAAGATCGGCGCGGTGGAGATACCCACGACGCGAACCGGCGAGGTGGTGCTCCACGACACGGGCTTCGTGCCCCAGCGCTACGTGCCTGCCTGGAGGGTTCTCGCTTCGGCGGAGATGCCAAGCATCACCCCGCTCGTCGGCGGCCATATTGTGCTGATCGGCACCTCAGCCGCGGGGCTGAAGGACCTTCGTTCCACCCCACTCTCCGCCAACGTCCCCGGGGTCAGCCTCCACGCCCAGGCCCTCGAGCAGATCGTGCTCGGCCACCACCTCAAGCGGCCGGACTGGGCGGAAGGTCTCGAGGTTCTGGCCTTCATCGCGACGGGCGTCGTCCTCATCATCGCACTGCCGCTCCTCGGCGCCACCTGGAGCGCCTTGCTGGGCCTCCTCGCCATGGGCGCCGCCGTCGGCACCTCCTGGTACGCCTTCACCGAGTGGCAGCTGCTGCTCGACCCCGTCTACCCGATCCTCGCCACCATCGGCGTCTACCTGCCCACCACCGCCGTCATGATGATGCAGACCGAAGCCGAGCGGCGCTTCGTGCGCGGCGCGTTCAGCCGCTATCTCAGCCCCGAGCTCGTGAAGCGCATCGCAGCCGACCCAGACAGCCTCGCCCTCGGCGGGGAGGATCGCGAGATCACGCTCCTCTTCTCCGACATCCGCAGCTTCACCACGCTCTCCGAGACCATGGCGCCGGAAGAGCTCATCCACTTCATGAACCGCTACTTCACGCCGATGTCGGACGAGATCCTCCGCCAGGACGGGTACATCGACAAATATATCGGCGATGCGATCATGGCCTTCTGGAACGCGCCGCTCGATGTGCCGGAGCATCCCACCCGCGCCTGCCACGCCGCCCTCGCCATGCGCCGCGCCCTCGCCGTCCTGAACGAGACGCTGGTCGCCGAAGCCACCGAGGCCAAGAAGGCGTTCAACGCCATCCGCGTCGGCATCGGCCTGCACACCGGCGTCTGCCGCGTCGGCAACATGGGCTCTTCCGACCGGTTCAACTACTCGGCGCTTGGGGACGACGTGAACGTCACATCCCGCCTCGAAGGGCAGACCAAGCTCTTCGGCGTCGACGTGCTGGTGAGCGACGCGGTAGTGGAGCGCATCGGGGACGAGTTCGCCACCGTCGAGCTCGATACCGTCAGCGTGAAGGGTCGCGCGCAACCCGTCCGCATCTTCGCCCTGGTCGGCTACGCAGCCGATGTGGCGGGCCCGGGCTTCGAGCGATATGCCGCAGCGCAGCGTGCGCTCGTCGCCGCCTATCGCGCGAAGGACTGGGATGCCGCCGATGCCTGCCTCCACCAGGTCTTCCGCGCCCTCGCGAAATCCGACGACTGGCGCGCCTCGACGCTGAATCTTCAAGTCACGGCAGAGCTTTACGCAGGCCGCATCGCCGCTCACCGGTTCGATCCGGAAACCGGCGCCTACCCGGACGAGCTGGACGCCGACATGCCGCCCCCGCTGCCTGCAACCGCGAGCTAGACTCAAACTACGATAAAGATTGAGTTTGATCCTGTTTGAGCCATCGTGTTATTCGGCTAGTGCGTAAAGGTGACCCACGGTGAGTTGATGCTGAGGGATTTGTTGAGTGGTTTTAGACGGCGCCTGCAACCGTTCTCGAAGAGGGGACAGGGCGATGCCACATCGCATTATCGCGGCGAACGCCGCTGGACTGTTTATTGCGAC
>JBCBHB010000505.1:0-2931 GCA_038526025.1 Pseudomonadota bacterium | reverse complement strand
TCGATGCGAATGCGGAGCGCATGCGCGGCTGAGGCAGATGCGGGTGCGTCATGCTGGGGCTTGACCCGGGCATGCCGCAACGCCCTGGATTGCCGGGTTGCGCCCAGCAATGACAGTATCGAAACCGTACCGTCCGCCCGGGGCGGGGGTCTCTACGAGGAACGGAACCGATGGGCCTTCAGCGCTACAACGTCTTCTCGGTCATCCGGGGCGGGCTTTCGGGCCAGAAGAACTGGCGCGAGGTCTGGCCCTCGGTGCCGCCGCGCACGGCCTACGACATCATCATCGTGGGCGGGGGCGGCCACGGGCTCGCCACGGCTTACTACCTGGCGAAGGAGCATGGGGCGAAGCGCGTCGCCGTGCTGGAGAAGGGGTGGATCGGCGGCGGCAATGCCGGGCGGAACACGACCATCATTCGCTCGAACTACATGCTGCCGGGCAATCGCGAATTCTACGAGCACTCCCTGAAGCTCTGGGAGAACCTCAGCCACGAGCTGAACTACAACGTGATGTTCTCGCAGCGCGCCCATCTCGCGCTCGTCAGCACGCCCGGTCAGAAAGACGCGGCGATGCGGCGGTACAATGTGATGCGCCAGACCGGCTCGGACGGCGAGTGGTGGGACCGGGACAAGCTCCGCCGCCATGTGCCGGCGCTCGAGCTCGATGGGCGCTGGCCGGTCCTGGGGGCTACGGTGCAGCCGCGGGCGGGCACCGCGCGGCACGACGCGGTGAACTGGGGGTTTGCCCGCGCGGCCTCGGCCCTCGGCGTCGATATCATCCAGAACTGCGAGGTGACGGGCTTCATCCACGAGGGTGGCGCCGTGGTCGGCGTCGAGACGTCGCGCGGCGAGATCAGGGCCGAGAAGATCGGGCTGGCCGTGGCGGGCAGCACCAGCCTGGTGGCGGGGCTTGCCGGTATGGGCAACCTGCCCATCGAGACGCACAAGCTGCAGGCCTATGTGTCCGAACCGATCAAGCCGTTCCTCGACCAGGTCATCACCGTGGGCGCCTTCGCGCATTACTACATCAGCCAGTCCGACAAGGGCGGGATGGTGTTCGGCGGGGATATCGACAAGTACCCGAGCTACGCGCAGCGGGGGAACCTGCCGGTCTATCGCAACGTGATGGAGGCCTGCGTGAACCTGATGCCGGCGCTGGCGCGTGTGCGGCTCCTGCGCCAGTGGGCGGGGGTGATGGACATGACGCCGGACGGCTCGCCCTTCATCACGGGCACCGATATCCCCGGCCTCTATCTCAATGCCGGCTGGTGCTATGGTGGGTTCAAGGCGACGCCGGGTTCGGGCAACGTGTTCGCGCACCTCATCGCGAAGGACGAGCCCCATGAGGCGGCCGCACGGCTCACGCTGGCGCGGTATTGCGAGGGCTACCAGATCGACGAGAGCGGCCACGGGCCGGTGTTCAAATGGCACTGATGACACCGATCGCGCGGGAGGCGTTCACGCTCTGCGATGCGGAGACCACGGATGTGGCGTCGCTGGCCCCGCTCTATCTCGACCTGCTGGTGGCGCATGGTGAGGCCGGGACCCTGCCGGCGGCGGCGGAGCGGCTGGAGGGCAAGATGCGGCACGGCTACCGGATCACGATGCTCTGCCTCGATGCGCGGCCGGTTGGCTATGCGATGTGGTTCGACCTGGGCGACGACATCTTCATCCGCCATTTCGCCATCGGCCGGGACCATCAGGGCCAGGGTCTGGGGCGGATGTTCTTGGAGCGGCTGGTGCGCGAGCGGCTGCCGGCGCGGGATATGATCCGCCTCGATGCGTCGGTCGAGCCTGCGCGGCGCTTCTGGGGTGCGATGGGGTTCGAGGACAAAGCGCGCGTGATGCGCCGGCCGATGGCCGAAATGTTGCAGGAGATCGACCGATGATGCGCATCACCTGCCCCTTTTGCGGGCCGCGGGACGACAACGAGTTTTCCTATGAGGGCGACGCGCGGGTGCATCATCCGCCGCTCGATGCGCCCAAGGAGGCGTGGTGCGAGGCGATCTTCATGCGGGAGAACCCGCGCGGGGTGGTGCCGGAGCTTTGGCAGCATGTGCTCGGCTGCCGCTGCTGGCTGATCATCGAGCGGGATACCGGGACGCACGAGATCCTGACCATCCGCTACGCCACGCCGGGCCTGGCGGAGGCCTTGGCGGGCGAGGCTGGCGAAGCGCTGCCGGGCGAGGCTGCGGAATGAGCGGCTACCGGTTGCGCGAGGGCGGGGTTGTCGACCGGACCCAGCCCGTGAGCTTCACCTGGGACGGCACGCGGTACACGGGGCTTGCCGGGGACACGCTGGGCTCGGCGATGCTGGCCAATGGGCTTGGCCCCGTGGCGCGCGGCTTCAAGTACCACCGCCCGCGCGGGGTGATGACGGCGGGGCCGGAGGAGACCGGTGCGCTGGTGACCCTCGGCCGCGGGGCGCGGCGGGAGCCGAACGCCAAGGCGCCCGCGGTGGAGCTTTTCGAGGGGCTGGAGGCGTGCGGGCAGAACGCCTGGCCCTCGGTACGCTTCGACCTTGGCCGGGTGAACGACCTGATGGGCCGGTTCTTCGCGGCCGGGTTCTACTACAAGACCTTCTTCGGCATCACCGGGCGCGGCACCTGGGAGTGGATGCAGTTCGAGAAGCTGATCCGCAGAGCCGCCGGCATGGGCCGGGCGGCGGCGCCCGAAGACATGAAGGCGGACGAGGACGCCTACGATGTCGTCCACGATTTCTGCGACGTGCTGGTGATCGGCGCCGGGCCTGCCGGGCTGGCGGCGGCGGCGGAAGCGGCGGGGCGGGGCCTCGACGTGATGCTGGTGGAGCAGGACTTCGCGCTCGGCGGCCGGCTGATCGGCACGGGCGAGACGGTGGAGGGCGTTGACGCCGATGCCTGGATTGCGGCGCAAGCAGCGGCGCTTTCGGGCGTTCGGGTGCTGACGCGGG
>JBCBHB010000504.1:0-2934 GCA_038526025.1 Pseudomonadota bacterium | reverse complement strand
CGCGCCAGCGTCGTCGACGATCTCCATCAAGATCCGCTCGGCCTGCACGTGGTAGTGCGCCGCGCCTGCAGGTGCCTCCGGGCATTGCAGCGCAATCGGCCCTGCCTCGCGGGCGCTGTAGGCGTCGATGATCTCCGCTCCCAAAACCTCCCGCGTGATCGCACGGTCATCGTCACCCAGCGCTTCGGAGACGGTGATCACCCGGTCGAGCGCCGGACGCGGCCCGCCATGCGCCGAGCCGTAGGCGCGCAGGATCGAGGGATAGGCGAGCAGGTACCGCGCCCCGGTCCGGGCCAGCCATTCCAACTGCCGATCCGTGGGCACCTTCACGTCGAGGCTCACGCTCGGCCCGGTCGGGAAGGGATATGTCGCTTCGTCGCCCCAGCGCGCGGCCCGGTCGCCCTCGGGCCACTCTGCCTGGCCATCGGCATGCTTGCGGATGATGGCAAGCGTCGCCTCCAGGTCGATGTCGTGCCAAAGCATCGCGCGCAGCGTGAAGGCCTTTGCGATCAGCGCATCGTGCACGGTGCCGAGCACGGCCAGCGGTGTGCCGGTGGAGCCGGAGGACGCGGCGCGCACGATCTCGCCATGCTCGGGCGGTGGTGCGGTGCTCGCCCAGGCAACCGGATCGAGCTGCATCTCACGGCGCGACTGTGGCGCGAGGGCCCTCCACGCCTCGGTCGACAGCGGCGCGCCCGGCCGGTAGCCGACCGCTTCAAGCCGCGCGCGCTGCGCCGGTACGGTCCGCCACGCATGCTCGAGCAGCGGCGTGATCGCGCGCGCCTGCATGGCGGCGATCTGGGCGGGCGCGAGCCACTGCGTCTCAGCCAGCCGTTGCTGCAGGGCGATCGCCCTGCCCGCGAGCGTCTCCGCCGCCGTCACCGTGCGGGCTCGCTCAGGCGTGGATCGCTCCGACACCGCAGGCCAGCGCCGCCTCACGCACGGCTTCCGAATAGGTCGGGTGGGCGTGGCAGGTCATCGCGAGGTCCTCGGCCGAGGCGCCGAACTCCATGGCCATGCACACCTCGTGGATCAGATCGCCCGCGCCCGGCCCGATGATATGCGCCCCCAGGATCCGGTCCGTCTCCTTATCCGCCAGGATCTTCACGAAACCGTCCGCCACCAGGTTCGCCTTGGCGCGACCGTTGGCGAGGAAGGGGAACTTGCCGACCTTGTAGGCCCGGCCCTCCGCCTTCAGCTCCTCTTCCGTCTTGCCAACATTCGCCACCTCGGGCGCTGTGTAGATCACGCCGGGGATCACGCCGTAGTTCACATGGCCATGGCCGCCCGCGATGCTGTCCGCCACGGCCACGCCTTCGTCCTCCGCCTTGTGCGCCAGCATCGGGCCCACGCAGACATCGCCGATGGCCCAGATGCCGGGCACGTTGGTGGCGAGGCGATGGTCGGTCTTCACCTGGCCGCGATCGGTCATCTCCACGCCCACGCGGTCGAGCCCCAGGCCCGCAGTGTACGGGCGGCGGCCCGTCGACAGCAGCACCACATCGGCTTCCAGCTCGTGCTCGCTATCGTCCTTGCGGCTCTTGTAGTGCACCGTCAGCGCATTGCCCTTGTCCACGCCCTGCACCGCCGCGCCGAGGATGAAGTTGATCCCCTGCTTGGTCAGGATCTTCTGGAACTGGCGCTGAACCTCGACATCGTTGCCGGGGATGATGTGGTCGAGGAACTCGACGACCGTGACCTCAGCGCCGAGGCGACGCCATACCGAGCCGAGCTCGAGCCCGATCACCCCGCCACCGATAACCACCATCCGCTTCGGCACGCTCTCGAGCTCGAGGGCCCCGGTCGAGGTCACGATCCGCTTCTCGTCCACCTCCACGCCCTTGAGCGAGGCCGGCTCCGAACCGGTGGCAATGACGATGTTCTTCGTCTCCAGCACCCGGTCGCCAACCTTCACCTGGCCGGGGCTCACGATCTCGCCCCAGCCCTTCACGTATTCCACCTTGTTCTTCTTGAAGAGGAACTCGATGCCCTGCGTGTTCGCGTCGATAGCGCCCTGCTTGTATTGCAGCATCTGCGGGACATCGACCTCGATCTCCCGCGCCTTGATGCCCATCTTCGCGAAGTTGCCCTCGGCCTCGTGCACCAGCTCCGATGCGTGGAGGAGCGCCTTCGAGGGGATGCAGCCCACGTTCAGGCAGGTGCCACCCAGCGTGCCGCGCCCCTCGACGCAGGCCACCTTCAGCCCGCGCTGTGCCGCTCGAATGGCGCAGACATAGCCCCCGGGGCCGCCCCCGATCACCACCACGTCGAAATCCGCCATCGCTCCGCTCCTTGTTCATCAGGGACCCGCGTGGGACATGCATCCACCATGCGGACCCCGGATGACAAGCCGCTAAGCGGTGCGCTTTGTCACGTCTTGGGCGGGGCGCGGCGCGCGAGGCGGCCCGGAAGCGTGGCGAGGAAGTAGACGGCGATGATGCTGAGCCCGGCCTCCACGGCGAAGACCAGCCCCGCAAAGCCACCGAAGCGCAGCGCCTCGAGGAAGGTGACGGCAACCAGCGGCGCATAGGCGCAGATCGCCAGGAAGGTGCGGCCGTCCCGCACCGCCTCCAACACCACGACCACCCAGGCGACCTGGACCAGCAGGAAGAGCGCAATCTCCACCGGCAGCCCGAAGCCGCCGAAGGGCGCCACGGCGGCCAGCACCAGGAAGCAGGCGGCCTGGAAGACCAGCACCATCTCGATGATCCGCCGGTCCAGCCGCTCGCATTTCGGCATGCTGTACTGGCCCAGCCGGCGCAGCCCGGCCCAGCTCAGGCGCGCAGCACCCTTCGCAATGTCGAGCGGATGCGGCAGCCCGCCCGCAACGCGCTCCCGCACAGAACTGACGACAGCGCCGGCGGCGCGATGGATCTCGGCGAAGCGATAGGTGGTGTGCACGGGGGTTCTCCCTCTCGAACGGTAATGCCGGAG
>JBCBHB010000503.1:0-2938 GCA_038526025.1 Pseudomonadota bacterium | reverse complement strand
TGCGCGGCGCTGTTCAACGTTGCAAAGAGAGTGAAGATCTTTACAGTACCTGAGATGGGAAGCGAATGCCTCCGATTTCGGCCTGTGCCTGACGATCCGCCACCGGCTGCGGTGCTGCGAGCGTGGCGGTGGCTATCAATACGACCGCTGGGAGCACGGTCTCGACTACCCGAGGCTCACGCTCGCGGCGCTCTCGGGCAGCTCTTCGCCGAAGCATTTCTGGTAGATCTCGGCGACCAGCTGGCGCTCGAGTTCGTCGCACTTGTTCAGGAACGTCACGCGGAAGGCGAAGCCGAGGTCGCCGCCGAAGATTCCGGCGTTCTGGGCCCAGGCGATCACCGTGCGCGGGCTCATCACGGTCGAGAGGTCGCCGTTCATGAAGGCCTGGCGGGTGAGATCGGCCACCGTCACCATACGGCTCACGGTCTTTTCCTGGTCCGCATAGGCCGGGCACTTGGCCATCACGATCCGGACCTCGTCGTCATGCGGCAAATAGTTCAGCGTCGTGACGATGGACCAGCGGTCCATCTGGCCCTGATTGATCTGCTGCGTGCCGTGGTAGAGGCCCGTCGTGTCGCCGAGACCCACGGTGTTGGCCGTGGCGAAGAGGCGGAACGAGGGGTGCGGGTGGATCACCTCGTTCTGGTCCAGCAGCGTCAGCTTGCCGTCCACCTCCAGCACCCGCTGGATCACGAACATCACGTCCGGCCGGCCCGCATCGTATTCGTCGAACACGATGGCCGTGGGGCTGCGCAGCGCCCAGGGCAGGATGCCTTCCTGGAACTCGGTCACCTGCACGCCTTCGCGCAGCTTGATCGCGTCCTTGCCGATCAGGTCGATGCGGGAGATGTGGCTGTCGAGGTTCACGCGCACGCACTGCCAGTTCAGCCGTGCGGCCACCTGCTCGATATGCGTCGATTTGCCGGTGCCATGATAGCCCTGGATCATGACGCGGCGGTTGTGCGCGAAGCCCGCGAGGATCGCCAGCGTCGTGTCCCGGTCGAAGCGGTAGGTCGGGTCGGGCTCCGGCACGCGCTCGCCCGCTTCGGCAAAGCCCTTCACCGTCATGTCGGTGTCGATCCCGAAGGCATCACGCACCGAGATGTCCACGCTCGGGATATCCGCTGCCGTCATTTTCCCGCCGTCTGCCATGCCGCTTTCTCCTGCTCTCTCGGCAACCCTCTGGAGCATAGGAGCGACGGGTGCAAGGGCAAGCGAGCCCGCGGCGCGCATCGCCGCGCCCGAAGCCTTTCGCGCAGGCAACGATTGCACAGGACTGTTGCAGCATCTTCCGCCGCCGGGGCCGGGGCCGTAGCATCGGCAACGTCGCGAAGGGAAAGGGATGCCGCGATGCCGGAGCTCCGCCAGCTGCACACGGCCGAGGAGGCCCATGGGATACGCCCTCTCGTGCACGAATATCTCGAGAGCGAACTCGAGAAGATGCACGCCATCTCGGGCCTTACCCTCAATGTGGCTGATTTTGTGAATGTCACCTTCGACAGGATCGACGCGTTTCTGCCGCCAAACGGCGTCGTTCTGCTCGTTACCTGCGTTAGGGAGGGGATGCTTGGCTGCGTCTTCTTCTCGAAGCTCGGGCCCGATGCAGGCGAGATAAAGCGCTTCTACGTCCGTCCCGCCGCGCGCCGGAAGGGCATCGGCCGGCGGCTGATCGAGGCGCTGCTGGCGGAGGCGCGCAGCCTGGGCGCCCGCCGCGTCCTGCTCGATACCACCGTCTATAACCACGAGGCACACGCCATCTATCGCAGCCTCGGCTTCATGGAGATCGAGCCCTATCCGGAGGGTCAGAACGACCCGCGCCTGATGCCCTATTTTCTCTACATGCAGTGCGAGCTCTGAGCCGCGCTCACGCCGTGCCCTCCGTGGCCCGGCCGATCCGGACAGGTCCACGGGCAAGGGCGACATCGACGGCCACGCCCTTCTGAGTGACCACCACACGGCCCTCCGCCGCGAGCGAGGCCGCAGCGCCGCGCACCTCCCCCATCCGCGCTCGCCAATCCTTGGGATCGAGCTTACGGGCCGCCTCCGAGGGGCAGATCGTCGCGCCCTCTCGCCGCGCCTCCAGCAGTGTCAGGATCGCCGCGCGGGCAGCATCGCTCACGCCGCCTCGCTGTCGCTGAAGTTCCGGCTCTTCCGCAGGATCCGCCAGGCCTTGATGATCCGGGCCAGGCGCTCGGGCTCGGGGTTCTGGCCGCCGTTCATGTCCGGGTGGAGCTCCTTCACCAGCTCCGTGTAGCGCGCCCGCACCTCCCGGCGCGTCTCGATCTGGTGGGGCAGGCCGAGCGTGTCCATCGCGCGCTGCTCTTCCCGTGTTAATCGCCGACGGGGTCGCTCATCCGCGTTCGCCCCATCCTTCGGCCGGCCGGGGTTCAGCGTCGCGTTCTCGCCAAGCACCTCGTGCGGATCCCGGAAACCCCAGCGGGCCCAGGCTTCCCCGTTTGCATGCGGGTGCATGCCGACGCGCGACGCAGGGCCCGAGCCAAGCCGCCAGGTGGGCCGGTCCCAAGTCCGGTCGGCGGTGGACTGACGGTCGATCTCCGCCTCGCTCCAGTCCTCGAAGTAGTTCCACGACGCGTTGTACTCCCGCACATGCTCGAGACAGAACCAGCGGAACATGTCGAGCCGATCCTTGGAGTAGGGCGCGCGATACGCCGCCGGCGCGTTACAGCCGGGCCACTCGCACCGCGCCTCGGCGGTGTCCACTGCGCCCGACATGCCCCTGCTCCGCCCACGCGTCTGCGCGCGGCGTGCCTTGTCGGCACTCACCGAGATGTCGAAATCGAGCGGCGAACGTCGGGCCATGGTGGGCGCGTGATCCTCTTCCGGCAACAAGGGGCTGGCTCCCCGGAACCACCCCGGGGATGCGCCCGGGGCAGAAGCGCGATAGTAGCGGATAAAGGTTTGAGACCAACTCTTGACA
>JBCBHB010000502.1:0-2941 GCA_038526025.1 Pseudomonadota bacterium | reverse complement strand
TCGCTTCCGGGCGGAACCAGCAGATGCCCCAGATCGTGCCACGCCGCCGGAACTCGCGCGGCAGCTCACCTGGTACAACCGGCATCTTCCGGTGCCGTGCCGGCTCTGCCGTGAGTTCCGGCGGCGTGGCACGATCTGGGGCATCTGCTGGTTCCGCCCGGAAGCGAAGGAAGCCATCGCTCGGGCGCACTATACGGCGTGGCTCATGGAGGAAGGGGGCGAGCCGGTGCGGCGGTTGATGACCGAGGCGCCGGGCGAGCTGCTCTGGCGTGATGCCATGCAGGTGGTGACCAAGCCGCCGAAGATGATGCCGCGCGCCTTCGCCTGAACGGGGAAGGCGCGGGGCCTCCGGCGCGCTCAGAGGCCCTTGAGGTCCTGGGTGCGCTGGAGCGTCCGGCGGATGACAGCGCGGAGCTCGCAGCTGAGCGCCTCGAACTCGGCGAAGGGGGCGCCGTAGCGCTCGGTGGAGAGGCGGATCTGTTCCGCGTCGCGGCACCATCCGAAAGTGCGGGACACCCATGCCTCGAAGTTGATCTTCGGCTCGATGCCGGCGGCGTCCGCGCGCTCCTCCTCGCTCTCCATCACCGCGCGCCATGCCTCGAGCTTCGGGCCGAGGCAATCCACCGGCGCATCGACGCCGCCGCCGGAACGGCGCTCGTTACACTCCGCCACTTCGCTCTTGAACGTGTTGCAGCGGCGGAGGGAGCGCTTGTCTCCGGCATCCGCGGCGCAGGCCTCGTAGTCGGCCGCCGACGCCCGGGCGTCGCTTGGGCCTGCGAGGAAGAGTAGGGGAAGGATGAGGCAGAGTGCGGTGCGGAACATTTACCCGGTTTCCTTAAACAGCTCCCGTCCGATCAGCATCCGCCGGACTTCCTGCGTGCCCGCCCCGATCTCGTAGAGCTTGGCGTCGCGCAGGAGGCGCCCGGTGGGGTAGTCGTTGATGTAGCCGTTGCCGCCGAGGGCCTGGATGGCCTCGAGGGCGACGGTGACGGCCCGCTCGCTCGAGTAGAGCAGGCAGCCGGCTGCGTCCTGGCGTGTCGTCTCGCCCCGGTCGCAGGCGGCGGCCACGGCGTAGACATAACCGCGGCTCGCATTCATGGCCGTGTACATGTCGGCGATCTTGCCCTGCATGAGCTGGAACTCGCCGATGGGCTGGCCGAACTGCTTGCGCTCGTGGACGTAGGGCATGACCACGTCCATCGCCGCGGCCATGATGCCCAGGGGGCCGCCGGAGAGCACGACGCGCTCGTAGTCGAGCCCCGACATCAGGACGGCGACGCCGCGGCCTTCCTCGCCCAGCACGTTCTCGAAGGGCACCTCGCAGTCCTCGAAGACCAGTTCGCAGGTGTTCGAGCCGCGCATGCCCAGCTTGTCGAGCTTCTGGGCCGTGCTGAAGCCGGCGAAGCTTTTCTCGATGAGGAAGGCGGTGATGCCTTTGGGACCGGCGTCCGGGTCGGTCTTGGCATAGACCACGAGCGTGTCGGCGTCGGGACCGTTCGTGATCCACATCTTGTTGCCGTTCAGGATGAAGCGATCGTTCCGCTTCTCCGCCCGCAGCTTCATCGAGACGACATCGGACCCCGCCCCGGGTTCGGACATTGCAAGGGCGCCCACATGCTCCCCGCTGATGAGGCCGGGGAGGTACTTTTCGCGCTGCGCCGGCGTGCCGTTCAGCTTGATCTGGTTGACGCAGAGGTTGGAATGCGCGCCGTAGCTGAGGCCCACGCTGGCCGAGGCGCGGCTGATCTCCTCCACCGCGATGGTGTGGGCAAGATAGCCCATGCCGGCGCCCCCAAGTTCCTCGGAGACGGTGACGCCGAGCAGGCCGAGATCGCCCATCTCGCGCCAGAGATGCATGGGAAATTCATTCGTCCGGTCGATCTCGTCCGCCAGGGGCGCGATGCGTTCGACAGCGAAGCGGCGCACCGTCTCCTGCAGCGCCTCGATCTCCTCGCCCAGACCGAACTTCATGGTGGCATCGAACATGGCTTCCTCCCGATTGATCGACGGCGTTAAGAGCCGCAGGTTCCGAGAGGCAGGTTTAGCGGGAAGGGTGCGGGACAACGAGGGTGCACGCTCTCCGCAGGTGCTCGCATAGCTCGTTCGCGGCGCGGGATGGGTAAGCGGCACCATGACATCGGTCCGTCAAGCTCGGGGTCCGACAGTGCTTTGCGAGCTTCCGCAGCGGTTGAAAAGTGAAGCTTTGATGAATAGGCGGCGAAAACGTGAAGCTTTTTACACTGCACTCATTTGTGCGCGAGTGGGTGTATATAGAAACGTTTCCACTGCAACTTGTGCGCGTATAAACAGTTGCGCATCACATGAAATATTTATGTATTGGATGCTGTCGCTCTACTCGAGCAACAGGGCGTGAGCCGGAGGTTTGGGTGCGTCAGTTCGCGCGGCGGCGGGCGCGCCAGACAAGCAGGCCGAGCCCGCCGAGCATCAACGCCATCGCCGGCGGTACCGGGATCACGCTGGTCTCGACATTGTCGAAGGCAAAGAACTCGTTCTGCGTGGAAATCGAGACGACGAACGTAAGATCGCCGGTGAAGCTGGTGCTTGTTATCCCGGCGGCGTTCAGAATCTCAGTCACGGGGAGCGAAATCGTCTGGAAAGTGGGGCTCGTGGGACCGAAGCTCGCCAGGCCACTGCCGCCCGGATCGGGAATGAAAGTCTGGGTGCCCGCGACGCCAATCAGGTTCGCAATCTCGACGAACTGATCGTTGCCCGCTGGGGCCATCGTGTCGAACCCAGCAGAGATCTGCACAAAGTCGGCCGCCTCGAACGCCGCTGTTGCGGCCGAAGCGATCGTGAACGACAGCTGCTCGCCCTGATCGAAGACGACGTCTTCGTAGACGAGACTGATGCTGTCCGCGCCGCCGGTTGAGTCGCCGTTGAAGCACAGCGCACCGCCGAATCCGCCCGAGAACAGCGAGCA
>JBCBHB010000501.1:0-2943 GCA_038526025.1 Pseudomonadota bacterium | reverse complement strand
CCTTCGCCGTGCTGCGGGACGTGACGCTGCCGGGCCTCGCCCCCGCACTCGCGGCCTCCGGCGCCATCGCCTTCGCCACCGCCATGGGCGCCTTCGGGACCGCGAGTGCGGGGGCGAGGCCCGGCAGCGTCACGTCCCGCAGCACGGCGAAGGGGCTCGCGCCGAGCGAGCGGGCCGCCTCGGTCAGTGCCGGATCGAGCTTCTCAGCCGCTGCCATCACGGTCAGCAGCACCCTCGGGATCGAGAAGTAGAGATAGCCGAGGAAGAGGCCCACCATCGAATAGGCGAACACGATGCGCGTGCCGAGCAGCTCCCGCCCGATGCTGTTGGCGAGGCCCTGGCGGCCGCCGATGAGGATGATGAGAAAGCCGATGACCACGCCCGGGAAGGCCAGCGGGAAGGTGAGGCAGCCGATCAGCGCCGAGCGGCCATAGAACCGGCGAGGCTGCAGGTAGAGCGCCGCGGTGGTGGCGACCGCGAGGGCCGCGAGGCTGACGGCGAGGGACACCAGCACCGTGTCGAGCAGCGCCTGGAGGTATCGGGGGTTCGAAAGCACGTCGAGATAGAGCCCCCAGCCCGCCTCCGTCTCCCCCGACGCAGCGACAAGGCGCGCGATGGGCAGGAGCAGGAAGGCGAGGGTGAACACGGCCATGGGCAGCGCCAGCCAGGCGCTCAGGCCGATGGTGGGGGTGGCGGACCGCATCGCGGCACTCCTCGGAAGGGGTGCGGCACCCGGGCGGTCCCGGATGCCGCAGTGGTCGTTACTCGACCTCGGCCAGGTAGCGCTCGCCGAAGCCGGCCTGCACCGCTTCCATCTTGGCGTAGTCCACCGGCGTCGCGCGCTCATAGTCGCTGGCCGGCAGGAAGCGGCTCGAGACCTCTTCCGGCAGGTCGATCGGGCGGGCAGGGCGGAGATAGGCGTTGGTCCAGATCGCCTGGCCCTGGTCCGACATGATGAAGTCCAGCATCTTCTCGGCGAGCTCGGGGTTCGGCGAGTTGGCGACCTTGCTCATCACGTAGGGCACCACGACCGAGCCCTCGCAGGGGAGCACGAACTCGAAGTTGCCGTCCTCGGTGTACTTACCGCGGTAGGCGTTGAAGTCGTAGTCGAAAAGGATCGGGATCTCGCCCGAGACGACGCGGGCATAGGAGGTCTGCTTCGGCACGATCGGGTCGTTCTCGGCCAGCTTCTGGAAGTACTCGATGGCCGGGTCGAAATTGTCGAGCGTGCCGCCCATGGCGCGGTTGATGGCCACCGCACCGGCATAGCCGACGAAGGCGGAGGACGGGTCGAGATAGCCGACCATGCCTTCGTATTCCGGCTTCGTGAGGTCGGCCCAGCAGGCCGGGACCGGCGCGCCGCCGAGCGCGTCGACGTTCACGAAGAGGCCGAGGGTGCCCTGGTGGATGGTGAACCACTTGCCCTCGGGGTCCTTCAGACCGTCCGCGACGTCGTCGAAGCCGGCCGGCTTGTAGGGCTCGACAACGCCCTCGTTGCCCGCCTTGATGCCGAAGGTGACGCCGTAATACGCGATGTCGGCCACCGGAGCGTCCTTCTCGGCGAGGAGCTGGGAGAGCGTCTGACCCGAGTTCTTGTTGTCATGCGGCATCTTGATGCCGAGCTCGGCCTCGATGGCTTCCAGCATCGACGCCCAGTCCGCCCATTGCGGGGGGCAGTTGTAGCAGACGGCCTCGGCCGCATCGGTTGCGGGCGCCGTGGAGACAAGAAGCGCAAGAGCGGTTGCGGCGGGAGCCAGGTGACGCATAACTGTCATGATCGTTCTCCGGTGGGTCCGTGGTCACGGGGTTTCGGGGGGCGATGCCGGGCCGGGAGTTGCCGCTCCCGGCCCGGCGCTGGGCGTGGCCCTCGGTACGGCAGGCGCCTCGGCGAGGCTCGTACCCGGGCGGAATGTATAGGTGAGGAGATCCGTCGTATCGGCGGGTTCGGCCTCTCCCTCCGTCACATCGATCAGGCGGGCTGCGGCGCTGCGGCCCATGGCGCTGCAGGCCGTGGCGATCGTTGCGATGCTGGGGCTCACCACGTTGCCCACCGCGATGCCGTCAAAGCCGGTAACGCTCATGTCGCGCGGCACCTCGCGGCCCAGGCGGCGGAGATCGCCGATCACCGTGATCGCCAGCATGTCGTTTGAGCAGAAAAGGCCGGTCGTCTCCGGCCGCTTCGCGAGCAGCCCGGCCAGCGGGGCGGCAACACTGGGGCTGCGATAGTCGACCTCGAGCAGCGGTGGGGTGGGCAGTCCCGCCGCGGTGTAGGCGTCGCAGAACCCCTCGTAGCGCTGGGTGGCGCGGTCCGAGCTTCGGAAGAGACCGGCCACGAAGGCGGCGTGGCTGTGGCCGAGCGCGATCATCTCCTCCGCCATCCGCGTCGCCGCTCCGCGGTTGTCGAAGGCAACGGCAGGGAAGGCGTGGCGGGGGTGATTGAAGACCAGCACAAAGGGCACGCCGGCGTTCAGCACAAGCTCCAGCGCCGCGCTGTCGGCGGCGTCGGAGACCGTGAGCACCAGGCCATCGACCCTGTGGGCGATAAGGTTGGCAACGGTCGCCTCCTCCGCCTCCGGGTCGTAGTTCGAACAGGCCAGGAGCACCTGGTACCCCCGCGCATGCGCTTCGGCCTGCACGCCGCCTGTCGCATCGGCGAAAACCGGGTTCGAGAGCGTGGGCGTCAGCACGCCGATGGTGCGGCTCTTGCGGCTCTGCAGCGAGCGGCCGATGGGGTCGAAGCGGAAGCCGAGATCGCGGGCGGCGGCCCAGACGCGCTCCTTCGTCTCCTGGCTCGAACGGCCCACGCCGTTGAGGACGCGGCTGACGGTAGACGGCGAGCACATCGCTGCCGCCGCCACGTCCCGTATCGTGGGACGGTGGCGCGGCTGTTGGGGCAGGGGGCGGGATGCCATGCTCTTCGTCGCCTCGTTACTCATACCGCGC
>JBCBHB010000500.1:0-2951 GCA_038526025.1 Pseudomonadota bacterium | reverse complement strand
GAAAGCCCCGAGCGCGCATCCGCCCGCGCCCGGCTCCGCGCCCTGATCTCGGGCAGGTAGTGCCGGACCAGCAGCACATAGGCGATGAACCAGACCACGAGCACCGCCGCCAGCACGCTCGACGCCGCGCCAAGCACGATGAGCGCGCCCACGATGGCGGAGAGGCCATAGGCGATGGCGTTCAGGAACTCGTTGGTCCCCTGCGCCACGGCGTTCGAGGTCTGCAGCTCCTTCTGGCTGATGCGGCCGGCGAAATCGTCCTGGAAGTAGCTCACCGCCTGGCCGAGCGTGTGCAGGTGCAGCCGCCAAATCGAGAGATGGGCGAGGCCCGGCGCCACGGAGATCGACGAGACCGCGGAGTTCACCGACATCAACCCCGGGCGGACGAACACCATGAAGGCGCCGATCAGCGTGAGCGCCAGCCAGTTCTCCGCAAAGAAGCCGCCGGCATTGCCCGCCGCCTCGGCATTCCGGGCAAGGTCGATCGAATAGCCGATCAGGAACGCGCCCACGGCCTCCACCGCGCCGAGCGCCATGGAGACGGCGGCGAAGAGCCACACGGCGGGCTCGGAGCCTTTCATGAGCCAACGGTAGAAGGGCCAGGCGCGCTGCGGCGGTGGGCCGTCGGCTGCGGCGAAGGGATCGAATAACGTCTCGAAGAACCGGGTCATGGGTCTGTCCGAATGAACTGCAATGCCGAGCAGCGGCACCGCTGCTCTTCGATATAGGGCGCCGGGAAGGGCCGGCCCGGGGGCAGGGGCGGCTACTCCGCCGCAGCCGTCCCCGCCTCTGCCTCGCTGTCGATGAACCCGCCCGATTGGCGCGCCCATAGCCGGGCATAGAGCCCGTCGGCCGCGAGCAGTGCCTCGTGGGTGCCATCCTCCACCACCCGGCCCTGATCCAGCACCACGATACGGTCCATGGCCTGGATGGTGCTCAGGCGGTGGGCGATGGCGATCACCGTCCGGCCCTGCATCAGCTCGCCGAGGCTCTCCTGGATCGCCGCCTCCACCTCGCTGTCGAGCGCGGAGGTCGCTTCGTCGAGGATCAGAATCGGCGCGTCCTTCAGCACGGCGCGGGCAAGGGCGATTCGCTGGCGCTGCCCGCCCGAGAGCTTCACGCCCCGCTCGCCCACATGCGCTTCCAGCCCCCGGCGCCCGTCCTGGTCGTTGAGATCGCCGATGAAGTCGCTTGCCGCCACCTTGCGGACGGCGGCCATGATCTCCTCATCCGTCGCCTCGGGCCGGCCGTAGCGGATGTTGTCCCGGATCGAGCGGTGGAGCAGGGCAGTGTCCTGCGTGACCATGGCGATATGCGCGCGCAAGCTCTCCTGCCGGAGATCGCGAAGGTCCTGCCCGTCGATCAGCACGCGGCCTTCCTCGGGGTCGAAGAAGCGGAGGGCGAGGTTCACCAGCGTCGACTTGCCCGCGCCGGAGCGGCCGACGAGCCCCACCCGTTCTCCGCCCTTGATCGCAAGGTCGATTCCGCGCACCCCGCCGGAGCCGCGCCCGTAATGGTGGTGCACGTTCTCGAAGGTGATGGCGCCGTCCGAGAGCGCGAGGGGCGTCGCCGCCTCGGCGTCCGGCATGCGCAGGGGCTTGGAGATGGTCTCCATGCCCTCCTGCACCGTGCCCACGTTCTGGAAGAGCGTGCTCACGGTCTGCATGATCCAGTCCACCAGCCCAGACATGCGGAGTGCGATGGCCACCGCAGCGGCCACGGTGCCCGGCGTGGTGGCGCCGAGGGTCCAGAGATAGACCGCGTAGCCCACCACCCCGCCGTAGAGCAGGAGATGGAGGGCCGCCATGCCCGCCTGAAGGTAGGTGTAGAGCCGTGTCTGCCGCGCGAAGGCCCAGCGGAAATCCTCCATCGCGTCGCGCGCATAGGCATCTTCGCGCTCCGCATGGGCGAAGAGCTTCACGGTCTGGATGTTGGTGTAGGCATCGACGATGCGGCCCGCGAGCAGGCTGCGTGCCTCGGCCACGTTCTTGCCCGCTTCGGTGATGCGCGGCACGAACCAGGCGGCGAGCGCGACGAAGCTGAAGAACCAGAGGCCGAGCGGGATGAGCAGCCGCCAGTCCGCTCCGCCCAGCACCATCGCCGAGCCGATAGTGAAGATGACCGCGTACCACATGGCATCAGTCACCTGGAAAACGGCGTCGTTGATCGCGGGCGCGAGCTGGATCTGCTTGTTGGCGATGCGCCCGGCGAAGTCGTCGGCAAAGAAGCCCATGGACTGGCGCAGCATCTTGCGATGCGTCCGCCAGCGGATGAGGGCGCCCATGGAGGGGAAGAAGCCCTGGCCCGTGATCACCGCCCAGCCGATCATGGCCGCCGGCGGCACGATGACGCCGACGAAGAACATGAGGGCGAGCATCTGCCAGTGCTCTTGCCAGAGCGTGTCCGGGTTGGCGGAGGCGAGAATGTCGATGAGATGGGCGGCGAGGCCCACCAGCGCCGCTTCCGAGAGCGCCGTGACGAAGCCGAAGGCCATGCCGCCGGCGATCACCCAGCGGGCGGGCCACAGGAAGTAGAGGATGAACGGCATCAGGCGGTCCGGGAAGTCCGCGCGCTCGTCATAGGCCTGATAGGGGTCGATCAGGCGTTCGACACGGCCGAGAGCGGCGGTGATGAGACGGGCGAGCATCGGACTTCCTCGGATCGGGCCAGCAGGGCGCGTTGGGCGATGGCCCCGCGGCACCATACTGAGATGGCGACGCCGCCGCGCCAGTCAACGGGGCCGGGAAAGCCACCGGGGCTGTTGCGGGCTGACGCGGGTTGCAGGGTGTAGAGCGAAACTCATACCCGGGCAGCATGACGCCTCCATGACGATCATCGCATGCGTGGTGGTTTGAAACGCATGGCGGCGGCGCGGTCCGACGGGTGCCCGCAACGGGCCGCATCGCCTGCGCTCGCGGCCCTGCGCCCACCCGCCAGCCCGCACCGCTGGC
>JBCBHB010000499.1:0-2957 GCA_038526025.1 Pseudomonadota bacterium | reverse complement strand
GGTTGCCGGCGGAGACGGCGGCGCTGCTCCGCAGCCTGATCGAGGAGGAAGCGGTGCAGCCGGCCCGCCGCTCGGCGCCATGGCTGGGGCAGGGCATCAGGCTGCTCGAACCCGTCGGTGCCGCTGCGCCGGCGTCACCCGACGCATCGTCTCAGGCGTCGACTGGGGCGGATGGCGTGCCTGACGACGCCGGGGAGAGGATGCGGTAGCGATCCCGGATCGCCGCGTCGAGCGTCGAGCCGAGATAGTCGGGCCGGTGGTTCGCGAGGATATCGCGGGCCTTGGCGCGGGCCTTCTCGCGGATGTCGAGGCGACCTTTCTCGTCCCATGTCACCGGCGGTTCGCGGTCCGCGAGGGCGGGGTAGTAGTAGTCCCGCTCCATGGCGGCCATGGTGTGGGCGGCGCCGAGGAAATGGCCCTCGCCGAGCACGGTCTCGCGAATCGTCTCGTAGCCGAGCGTCTCCTCGGTGACCTCCACGCCGCGGAGGACGCGGTAGACGGCGCCCAGCATCTCGTCGTCGAGCACGAAGGCTTCGAAGGAGGTTCCGAGGAGGGACGCCATCATCCCGGAGCTCTCGTAGATCATGTTGCCGCCGGCGAGGCCGGTGGCGAGGGCGGCCATGGCCTTTTCGGCGCCCATCTGTGCGTCGGGCGCCTTGGCGTCGGCCATGGAGGCGGCGACGCCCGAAGGCAGGCCGAGCCAGTTCGACACCTGGGCGGCTGCGGCGTTCAGCACCGCGCTCTCGCCACCCCCGCCGGAGAAGGCCCCGGTGCGCAGATCGATGACCAGCGGCCAGTTGGAGAAGATCACCGGGTGGCCCGGCGCGAAGGCGTGGACGAGGGCGAGGCCCGCGAGTGTCTCCGCGAGGGACTGGGCGAGAAAGCCCGCAAGCGTGGCAGGCGCCGTGGCGCCGGACTGGGCGGCGATGATGCAGTTCACGGGTACGCCCCGGTGGGTGACCGCCTGGGTTACTGCCACCGCGTCTTCCCCATAGCGGAGAGGGGAGATGACCGGGCTGATATGGGCCTTGCAGAACGGGCGTTCGGCGAAGCGCCCCTCGCCGCCCAGTACCATGTCGAACATGTCCACGATGGGGTCGACATGTTCCGCCAGCGTGAAGGAGGTGCCGACGGGGCGCGTGGTGTTGGCCACGAGCGCATAGGCGGTGTTGATGTCGAGATCGATGCTCTCCTCAACATCGGTGGCCACGCAGCAGCGGGTGAACCAGCTGATGTTCGTGAGGGCATCCTGAAGCCGGGTGAAGTCGTGCAGGTCGGCGAGGGTCGAAGGGCGGTAGCGGCCCGTATCGAGGTCGAGGGTCTGCACCGCGGCGCCGCCGGTGCCGAAATGCACGGCATCGCCGCCGATCTCGAAGCTGCGCGCGGGGTCCCGGCCGTGGAACGTGAAGCGGCGGGGCGCGGCGGCGACGATGTCCTCGATCATCGAGGCGGGGAAGGCGAGGCGGCCGAGGGCGTTGACCTCCGCGCCCTGGGCCGTGGCGGCATCCACCAGCGCGGGCGGGGCATCGCCCATGCCGAGCTCGGCGAGGAGGCGGAGCGCCGTTCGCCAGATCGCCTCGACATCGGCCTCGGAAAGGGGCCGGTAGGCGCCGCCCTTCTGGCCCGGCGGGGCGGGGTTGATGGCGGGGGCCGGCGCCTTGCGACGGGCGACGCGGGCGGCGCGGCCGCTGCCCTTGCCATCGCCGCCGCGGCCCCTGCGGCGCACAGCTCTCGGCTCCTCCATCCCGTCCTCCCTTGCCACGTTCCTCACAGCGTCCGCCCTCGCGCGCCGCGCCCGCAACCGGCCTTGGCAAAAGCCGAAGCGCACCGTCACGCTTTCCGAAGGGTTTGGGCGGGCGTTGACGGCGCCGCGCGGGCGCCGGTCTCATCTGGACTCATCAGCGCGGAGGAAACCAATGCTCGACCTTGCCAGTATCGTGGATGACGCGGCGCTCGACGCCTTCCGGCGCGATGGTGCCGTCTGCCTGCGCGGCGCCTTCGACGCCCATTGGCTGGAGGAACTCGGCCGCGGGATCGACCGCAACCTCGCTGAGCCCTCGCCCAGGCTCGCGCGGCACACGAAGGCGGAAGGGGCGCCGGCCTATATCGAGGACTTCTGGGTGTGGAACGAGATCCCCGAGTTCCGCCGCTTCGTGCATGAGAGCCCCTGCGGGGCGCTGGCGGCGCGGCTGCTGGGGGCGGAGCGGGTCAACCTCGTCATGGACAACTGGTTCCTGCGCGAGGCGGGCTCGGCCTCCCGCCCGCCCTTCCACCAGGACCTCGCCTATTTCGACTTCGAGGGCACGATGTGCGTGCTGTGGCTGCCGCTCGAGCCGGTGACGAAGCAGAACGGGATCGCCTTCGTGAAGGGCTCGCATCTCTGGGACAAGCTCTTCATGCGCGTGCGCTTTGCCGATGGGCACCGGCAGGACGGGCCCGCAGCGGGGGAGGAGGGCGTGGAGGTGAACGGGCGGCGCTACTTCGCGCCACCGGACGTGGCGGCGGACCCATCGGCCCATGAGCTGCTGCAGTGGGACTGCGCGGCGGGCGACTGCATCTTCTTCGATATGCGCACCCTCCATGGCGGTCTCTCGGAGACGGTGCCGACCGAGACCGTGCGCCGCTTCACCCTGCGCATGACCGCGCCCGACGGCGTGATCCGCTACCGGGGCGACTGGGCTGCGGGCGAACGCGCCATCTTCGAGGCCGCGGGCTACGCCGAGGGCGACAGCCTGACCGGCGACTTCTTCCCGCAGCTCTTCCCACAGGAGAGCCGAGGATGAGGACCCAGGCGCGCGTTGTCGTCATCGGGGGCGGGATTGCCGGGTGTTCGGCGCTTTATCACCTCACCGAGGAGGGGTGGACGGATGTTGTGCTCCTTGAGCGGGACGAGCTGACATCGGGCACCACCTGGATCGCCCCGAAATTCGTCACCTGCGCGGCGGAATGCCAGGTGG
>JBCBHB010000498.1:0-2961 GCA_038526025.1 Pseudomonadota bacterium | reverse complement strand
GGGCGAACTGGTTCGGCGTGTCGCTCATCCGGCGCCTCCCAATGCTGCCACACCTGCCTGAAGGCCCTGCGCGCTGCGGTCAACAGCCCTGCTGCCACGCCTCGCCTTCCACGCTGCGGAAGCCCTTCCGAAGTATTCCGCGGCGCGGAAGCGAATGGCGCGGTCTTCCACCCTGCGGAGCGCGCGGCGCCCGGGCCGTCCCTATCCTTGGTGCAGCGATGAACCGCGGCCGCCCGGCCGCCAAAGGGAGGGCTAGCCATGACGACGACGGACAAGAAGAAGGTTCTCATTCTCGGCGCGAGCTACGGGTCGCTGCTCGGCATGAAGCTGGTGCTGGCGGGGCATGACGTGACCCTCGTTTGCCTGCCGGCGGAAGCGGCGCTCATCAATGAGGAAGGCGCGCGTGTGCGCATGCCCGTCCGCGGGCGCGACGGGCTCGTGACGCTCGACAGCCGCAGCGCCCCGGGCACGCTCTCCGCCGCGGGCCCCGAGGATGTGGACCCTGCCGCCTTCGACCTCATCGGCCTCGCGATGCAGGAGCCGCAATACGCCCACCCGGCCATCCGCGCGCTGATGGGCAAGGTGGCGGAGAGCGCCGTGCCCGTCATGTCGATCATGAACATGCCGCCGCTGCCCTTCCTCGCCCGCCTGCCGGGTGTCGACACCACGATGCTCCGCGGCGCCTACCGCGATGCGCGCGTGTGGGACGCTTTCGAGCCCGCGCGCGTCACCCTCGCCAGCCCGGACCCGCAGGCCTTCCGCCCGCCGGAGGAGCCCATGAACGTGCTCCAGGTCAGCCTGCCCACCAATTTCAAGGTCGCGGCCTTCGACGACCCGGCCCACACGGCGCTCCTGCGCCAGCTCGAGGCGGATGTCGACGCTATCCGCCACGCGGAAGAGGGCGAGATGCTCGAGCTTCCCGTGAAGCTCCGCGTCTTCGACAGCCTCTATGTCCCGCTCGCAAAATGGGCGATGCTGCTCACCGGAAACTACCGCTGTGTCACGCCCGAAGGGCCGCGCGCCATCCGCGACGCGGTGCATAGCGACCCCGCCGCCTCGGAGGCGATCTATGCCTGGGTGAAGGAGGTCTGCGTTGCCCTCGGCGCCGCGCCGGGCGATCTGGTGCCCTTCGAGAAGTACGCCAACGCCGCGAAGGGTCTTGCGAAGCCGAGCTCGGCCGCCCGCGCACTCTACGCCGGCGCCCCGGCGATCGAGCGCGTCGACCGTATCGTCCAGGCCCTCGCCCGCACCCAGGGCCGCTCGCACCCCGTGCTCGACGAAACCGTCGCCCTCGTGGACGCCCAACTCGCCCGCAACGCCACCGACCACGCCGCCTGAGGGCCGTGGCGCAGCCTCAGGCAGCCGGCGACTGTTCCGCCGGCTCCTCGCGGCTCGCTTTCGGGATCTTGTTGTGGTTGTTGACGCCGCGGGCGTGGCGGTCCTCCGCCTCGGCCAGCATTGCGGCCGGGGCGTGTTCGCGGATGAGGCGCATGGTGCCTTCTTCGATCCGTTGCTCCACCTCCTCCTGGAAGGCATCGAAGGAGAGCCCGTCCGGCATCGGCTCCAGGAACTCGATGGCGCCCGTCGTGCCGGGGTTCTTGCCCCATTCGCGCCGGGGCCACACCACCCCGAGGCTCGCCACCACGGGGATCGTGACCGGGTTGAGCCGGGTGTAGATATGGGCCGCCCCGCGCCGGTAGCGCTCCTTCGCGCCGAGCTTCATCAGCTCACCCTCGGGGTAGATCATCATCGGCCGGCTCTGCGCGAAGGTGGCCGCGGCCCCCTCGATCGTCTGTTCCGTCCGGTTCTGCGGGCCGCTCTCGATCGCCACCATCACGATCTCGAGCTTCTTCATGATCGTGCCGAAGAACGGATAGTTCTCCAGCTCCTTCATCGCGACCGCCCCCGTGTAGGGAAAGAGCACCGCGAGCATCACCACATCGAGCTCCGACTGGTGCTTCGAGACCAGGAGCACGGGCCGCTCCGGCGTGAACTGGGGCACGTTCTCGAGGCCCCGCACCTCCACCTTCGCGCCCAGGATCACGTCCAGCGCGCGCACGGTGGTGTCGCCCCATGCCTTCAGGGTGGGGTAGAGCCCGTGACGGTCCCGGAACTGCGCGAGCAGTGCCACCTTCGCCGCGATGTAGACGGTGTAGGCGTAGAAGAAGAGGTTGAAGAGCGTTACGCGCATTGGGCCACCCCGGCAGCTTTGCGTGAGTGCCGGACGGCCCTCCGCGTGACGATGAGCGGATATCAGCCCGCCTTGACGCTGAGGATAGCGCGCGCCTCCGCGCTGTCCTTGTCCATCTGGACGATGAGCGCTTCCGGCCCCTCATACGCCAGTTCCGGTCGCAGGAACGCCACGAGCTCGGCGACGATCGGTGTGCCGTAGAGATCGCCCGCGAAATCGAAGAGATGCACCTCGAAATTCGGCGCGTTCACCCCGAAGGTTGGCCGCTCGCCGATGGAGGCGACGCCGTCGTGCCGACCCTTATGCGGCCCCTCGAGCACCCGTACCCGCGCGGCATAGACACCGTAGGCCGGCAACAGTTGCTCCCCGAAGGCGAGGTTGGCGGTGGGGTAGCCCAGCGTCCGCCCCCGCTGGTCGCCCTGCACCACGGGGCCGGAGACGGCATGCGGCCGGCCGAGAATGCTTGCCGCTTCGTCCATGGCGCCCCGGCGCACCGCATCGCGCGCGGCGGTGGAGGAATAGTCGCCCGTCTCGTCGCCGACCAGCGGCAGCACCGTCACCTCGAAGCCCAGCGCCTGGCCGAGCTGGCGCAGCATCGCCGCGTCTCCCGCGCGCCCCCGCCCGAAGCGGAAATCGGCGCCGATCGTCAGGTGCGCCACGCCGAGCCCCTCCGCCAGCACATCCCGGGCGAAGCGGGCGGGGCTCATCCCCGCCAGCGCACGGTCGAAAGCCAGTACCGAAAGCCGCTCCACCCCTGCCATCGCTAGCAG
>JBCBHB010000497.1:0-2962 GCA_038526025.1 Pseudomonadota bacterium | reverse complement strand
GACGGTCCCGCGTCATCCCGGCCCAGAAGCCCAGAACAAGCGCCAAGGGAATGCCGATGGCCGCCGCCGCACCGGCAAGGAGAGCCGTGTTGCGGAACCGCTCTGCAAGGAGGTCCGCCACTGCGCGGCGTTGTTTCAGCGAGGTCCCAAGATCACCCTGGAACGCGCCCAGCACCCATTGGCCATAGCGTTGGGGCGCCGGCGTCTCCAGCCCCTGCTCAGCGATGCAGCGCTCCAGCCGCGGGCCCTCGGCAAAGCGCTGCAGGAAGGCCGTGCAGACATTCCCCGGCAGCGCCTCGACCGAGAAGAAGACGACGACGGACACGAAGGCGAGGGTGAAGACGGAGAGACCAAGCCGCTTGAGAACCGTCTGGATCATGGCCTCTCCGATCGGGGGCCGGTCGGCGCGTGCCGCCCGGCCCCGCAGCCCGGGTCACTCGGACTTCGTAACGTCCTGGAAGCGGATCGCGTAGAAGGCAACGTCGGGCAGGCCCGAGACCTTGGACGAGATCGCGCGAACCGACGCCTCGTGGAACGGGATCAGCGTGCCGCCCTCCTCCCACAGGATCTTCTGCAGATCGCCATAGAGCTTGGTGCGGGCCTCCAGATCCAGCTCCTGGCGGGCGGCATCGAGGGCCGCGTCGAACGCCGCGCTCTTGAAGTAGCTCTCGTTCCACGGCGCCGTGCTGCGGTAGGCCTCGTTCAGGATCTGGTCGGCCGGACGTTCGGACCAGCCGGTGACGAAGAACGGCTCCTGCATCCAGACATCGTCCCAGTAGCCTTCCGACGGGGCCACGACGAGCTCGATCTCGACGCCCACTTGCCGCATCTGCGCCTGGTAGACCTCGGCCATCTTCATCGCGCCGGCGGAGACGTCGGAGACGAAGAGCTCGATGCTCGGTGTCTCGGCGCCGTAGATCTCGCGCAGGATGGCCTGGGCGCCCGCGATATCGGCCGGGCAGTCGATCTCGGCACGGTAGGGGTCGCCGGCCCAGACCGGATGGTCGCAGGACACCGCGAAGGCGCCTTCGCCGAACACCAGTTTGCCCATTGCTTCGCGGTCCACGCCGATGCGCAGCGCCTTGCGCAGGGCGGGGTTGTCGAACGGCGGGGTGTCGGTCCGCATGGCCAGCCCCGACCAGCCGCCGGTGGGAACCGAGCGGATGTAGAAGGCGTCGCTGCCCTCGAACAGCGGGCGCTGCTGCCCGGTGATGCCGAAGACGGCGTCGATCTGCCCGGCCTGCAGCGCCGCCACGCGCGCCTGCTGGTCGGCGATTGCGATGATCTCCATCGCCTCGAGCTCGGCCGGCCCGTCCCAGTAGTCGTCGAACCGCTCGAGCCGTGTTGTGCCGAGGCTGTCGAGCTCGGCCAGCTTGAACGGGCCCGTGCCGACGCCGCTCTCGCAGATCGCGTCGAGATCGCCGCCGCAGGTCTCGGTATCGAGGATCCGCACGCGATAGTCGCGCAGCAGCAGCGGGAAGTCCGCATGGCCCGAGGAGAGCGTAACGACCGCGGTCAGATCATCTTTGGCTTCCACCGTTTCGATCAGCGCGAGCCCGTCTTTCACCGGGCTGTCGATCACCTCCGACTGGGTCCGCAGCAGCGAGAACACCACGTCCTCGGCGGTGAAGGGATTGCCGTTGTGGAAGGTCACGCCCTCGCGGAGCGTGAACGTCCACTCGGTCGCGTCCGCCGATGCGCTCCACGCGGTCGCAAGGTCCGGCACGGTCTGGCCGTTCTCGTCTTCGCGGACAAGGCGCGAATAGACCGTGATGTTCGTGTGGGGGAAGCGGTTCGGCGAGATCGGGTCGACCGACGCAGCACCGCCGCCCTCGACCTGATGCGCGATGCGCAGGGTCTGCGACAGGCCTGGCGCCGTGGAGGCGAGAACTGCGGTGACGCTCAGAGCGCCGATCACGAAGCCGGTACCGCGGATGCCGGCACTGTAGGTCGCTTTGTCAGGCATGGATCGCTCCTCGATTATCATCGCGCTGACGACAGCTCCGCCAGCCGCGCAATCGGCCTTGGCAGTGCGTCTGCCAAAGCCTTGGGATCGTCGCGCGCGGGGGATATCAACGGCACGCGAAGTCTTCATGACAGGCACGCGCAGCGTGGCCGCTGCAGGAGAGCGCAGAGCGCCACCCGCAGGTCTGGCGCTACTGTCCCGTCATGTCCGGCAGGCGCGACGCAGCCTCCGATTTGGCCCGGGCCGCCTGCGTGCGGGCCATCGAGAAGCTTCACACCTTTCAGGCTGGCACGCGGCTCGACCGATGGCTGATGACCATTGCCCATCGCGTGCGCGTCACTCTCCGCGATCACTCTTGTCGTGCCAACCGGCCGCGGCTCTCTCGGAGCGCCGTAAGCGATTGTCCTTAGGCGCAATTCGTCTCGATGCCAGTGCGTTCGTTGGTGGTGACAGGCGGAATGGGGGTCTCCCGATCAGGGCGAGGCCGTTCTCAGAGGCTTACCCGTTCTCGGGCGCGCCGGTCACACGCGGCAGGCGCACCTCCCGCTTCAGCCGAACGTTCCGGGCCACGCGGCCGAGGGCATGATACATCGCCGCCTTGGCCGGATCGGGACGGTCGTAGCGAAACAAACCCGTGAGCTTGTGGTAGGCCGGCGCGAAGCTGGGCGCGATGGCGATAGAGCGTTCCCACGCGCGCAGCGCGCCTTCGATTTCACCCATGCGGTAGCAGGCAATCCCGAGATGGTAAGAAGAAAGCGCCGTCGCGCCGAAGATCGCTTCGCTGTCCAGCGCAAGAGCGGCAACCTCGGCGAAGCGCCCCTGCGCAAGCAAGCAGCGCCCAAGGCCCTCATACGACGCGCCGACCCTGGGCGCCAAGGCAATGGCCCGGCGGTAGTCGTGCTCCGCTTCCGGCCACTGTCCAAGCCGGGCGTGGCAATCAGCTTTGGTTCGGAGTGCTAGGGCAGCCATCGAGGTCTTGCAAACGGCACCGACGGC
>JBCBHB010000496.1:0-2968 GCA_038526025.1 Pseudomonadota bacterium | reverse complement strand
CGCCCCCGGTGGGCCGACGACGCGCAGAACTTCGTCGAGTGTCGTCTCCCCGGCCGCCACGCGTTCGAGCCCGTGCTCTCCCATCGAGCGGTGCCGTCTCTCGAAGCTTGAGGAGAGCGAGGCGAGCGCCACGTCCGCCCCGAAGGCTTCGAAGACACCGATGCGCCCGCGGAACCCCTGCTCGTTGCAGGACGGGCAACCCTTCGGCCGGCGGAGCTGGACCTGCTGCGGCGCGCGCCAATGCGGGTTCGCCTCCTCGGCCAGAGCCACCATCCGGTGAAAGAGCGCTTCCGCCTCCGGTTCTGCCGGGGCGGCACAGTCGGGGCACAGGCTCCGGACCAGGCGCTGCGAGGCGACCATTCGCAGTGTCGAGGCCATCAGATGCTCGGCCACCCCCAGGTTCGACAGCCGGGTGGGCCCCTCGCTGGCCGAGTTCGTGTGCACTGTTGAGAAGACCAGGTGGCCGGTCAGCGCCAGCCGCACCGCCATCTCCGCCGTTTCCTCGTCGCGGATCTCGCCCACCATCAACACGTCCGGGTCGTGGCGGAGAATGGCGCGGAGCGCGGCGGCGAAGGTCCAGTCCAGTCCCGCATCCACTTCGATCTGGATGAGCCCCGGTGTCATGATCTCGACCGGGTTCTCGATCGTCACGATCTTGCGGCCAATTTCGTTGAGCTCGGCCAGGGCGGCATGCAGCGTTGTCGTCTTGCCAGAGCCCGTGGGGCCGGTGACCAGGATCAGGCCGTTGGGCATGGCGAGCGCAGCCGAGAGCGTTTCGGCGACATCGGACGGCATGTCGAGCGACCGCAATTCCGCCAGGCCGGCACGGGCGTCCAGAAAGCGGAGGGTCACCGCCTCGCCATGGATCGTTGGTGCGATCGCGATGCGGATATCGATGCGGCGGTTGTCCGCCTTGAAGGTGATGCGGCCATCCTGCGGTTGGCGCCGCTCGGCCACGTCGAGGTTGGAGAGGATCTTCAGGCGCGAGACGATGCCGCGGTAGAGCCCGGCGGGCGGCGCGGCGCCCTCGACCAGGATACCGTCGACCCGGAAGCGCACGCGTGGCCGCTCGGAGAGCGGTTCGAGATGGATGTCGGTGGCCCTGCGCGCAAGCGCGTCGCCGAAGAGCTCCTCGACAAAGCGGATCGTGGGGGCGTTGTTCGCAAGCTCGATCAGCCGCTCGAGATCGTTCTCCGCCCCGGCGCCTTCGGCCAGGCCGAGGGCCGTTTCGCCGTCTTCGTCCTCGGCTGTATCGGCGCGCGCGAAAGCCGCCTCGATATCGCGATCGGAGGCCACCGCAAGCTCGAGCCGATCGGCAAACATGAGGCGCAGCGCAGAGAGTGTCTGGGGATCTAGAGGGTCGGGTGTGACAAAGCGAGCGCGGCTCTCGTTCAACTCAAGCGGTAGTACAGCGCGTCTGCGCATGAATGCATCGGACAGTCGAGGGTCGGTCGGCAGGCGCTTCGGCAACGCATCCGCCTCGATGAGGTCGAGCCCGGTTGCCTGTGCTGCAGCGGCCGCCCAATCCGTAAGCGAGATCAGGCCCAAGCGGTCCAGAAGCAGGCGAAACGGCTGGTGGCTGCGCGCTGCCAATGCTGCAGCCCGAACTAAGTCGGGGCGCGTAAGCCTTCCTTCCGCAAGGAAGGTTTGGCCCAGCATTTTGTCCAACGGGCCAAGCTGGGCGAGGGCGGGTTCGTCCTCCCTCGGCTCCATGCCTGCCAGCGCGCTCGCATCCTGCATGCCGTCTCCCTGGGCGGCGATTTGTCGAGAATCGAATACAGGGCGGCACGGTGTGTTTGCAAAGAGGCTTTTCTGCGTCGGTTCGCAGGTGTGACGCACGTCACAGTCTCAAATTTGACTTCACACAACCACAGGTTGTGCAAATGTGGCGACTATTAGGCGCAAGTTGGGCAATATTAATACAATGTGCGTTTCCTGTGGCCTTGATACGAGATCCGTTCATATTCGATCCGGCTTGACCGATAACAGCGGAGGACGCCATGCGACCGTCGGTATTTCTGGGTGGTGTTTGTCTTCTCGCGCTCATTTCTGGCGCACCCGGATTGACACTCTCGCCGTCCAGTGGCGAAGCACTCGCACAGGTCCTCTCTCAGAGCCGAACCTTCAGCGTGGCGGTCGATCAGCGCGGCCTCCTGCGCATCGTTGTATCCCCCGGCATCGGCGGGACGATCCTTATCAATGGCGAGCCTGTTCTCGAGCTTGATGGCAGTGCCGGTGGCGCGGTCGAAGGCCTGACCATGGTCGAAGCGGGCACCGCGACGGTCGAGCTGCAGGGTCCGCTGGCGAGCGATCCCGGGCTCATCTCGCTCGGACGCCCGGGCGCCGCGGTGGCCTCGCTGTCGAGCATCGGCGCGCCGCAAATGGCTTCTGCAACGGCGAACGAGGGCAGCGGCGTCGGTGGCGGCGTCATGTCGTTCGGCGTGCGCAGCGAGAACAACTCCGGCGGCCGGCGCCTCAGCGGCTTGAGCAACGGGAACGGCAACGGCAGCGGTGCCACCGGGCTCTTCGGCAACACGATCCCGACGTCGTCGAACGACAACACGGATGACGACCCGGATCCCGCGCCGCGTGGTCTGTTCGGCTCGCGTCTTGTTGAGGAGCCGGCTGGCGGTGACGGTGGCGCTGGCGGCGGCAGCATGGCCGGCGGCGGTGACGGTGGCGCTGGCGGCGGCGACGGCATGGCCGGCGGCGGTGACGGTGGCGCAGGCGGCGGCGGCGGCATGGCCGGCGGCGGTGACGGCGGTGCTGGAGGCGGCGGCGGCATGGCCGGCGGCGGTGACGGCGGTGCTGGAGGCGGCGACGGCATGGCCGGCGGAGACGGTGGCGCTGGTGGCGGCGACGGCATGGCCGGCGGCGGCGACGGCGGTGCTGGAGGCGGCGACGGCATGGCCGGCGGCGGCGACGGCATGGCCGGCGGCGGCGATGGCGGTGCTGGAGGCGGCGACGG
>JBCBHB010000495.1:0-2973 GCA_038526025.1 Pseudomonadota bacterium | reverse complement strand
CCCAGGCGGCACCGTCGAAAGCGGCACGCTCGCCCGTCGCCGCATCCGCCAGCGAGAGCCCCGCCCAGGGGGTCACGAACATCCAGGCGCCGTTGGAGTAGATCGCGATCGCCCCGGCCTGGCCGGACCAGTCGCCGCCCGGCGCCGTCCCCACCACATGGGCGCTGCCATCGGCAGGGCTCGCGGGCGGCGTATCCGCGCCGAGGCTCTCCACCGTCCCGCCCGCCAGCGCGTCGATCCGCTCCAGGCCCTCGTTCACGGTCACGTGCTTCTGCGCCTGCCCGCTCTCGAGGAAGGGCAGCCCAAGGCGAAATGTCTCAGCCATCGATCGTCATGCTCCTCAGCGTTCCGAGACCGTTGAAGGTCGAGTGCTGCCCCACGCTCAGCGTGAAGGGCGCGGTGATGCCGTCCTCGGCCTGCATGGCCGCGGTGTAGGTCCAGCTCTGGGTGAAGGAGAAAGCCTCGCGGAGACGCGGCGCGCCGGTCTTGCCCACGATCACGCTGTAGAGCTCGATCTCCTCGCCGAGCGGCACCTCCGCCGCCTCCCAGCTATCCCCGTCGATGCGGCTGCGCCGGATCCAGCGGAAGACAATGTCCTCTCCCAGGCTCCCCGTGGCGCGCAGCTGCGCGGGCGAGAAGCAGAGCAGCCCCGTGCCACGCCCGCTGCCCACGATCTGCACCCGCGAAGGATCGTCCGCCGGTTTCGTCGCTGGTACCGCCCGCAGCGTGAAGAGCCGGCCAAGGCGCCCGCGGGGGATCGGCACTGGGAAGAGCCCCGCATCGATGAGGTAGATCGCCGAGCCCGCCGGCGCCTCCGTCCCCGCCAGCGCCTCGGTGCCGCGCAGGCCGCGCAGGAAGGTGCTGAGCGTCCACTCGGCCTCCCCGGTCAGCACAGCGCCGGCGAACTGGACGATCTCCGCCGTCCCGTCCGGCCGGATGAGCGCCGCCATGTTGCGATAGTTCAGGAGCGCGCCCTCGCTCGCTGCGGAGAACGCCGTGTCCGACGCTTCCACCGCCACACTCACCCGCTGCCACCGGTCCGCCGCGCCCGCCGCCAGCGGTGCGGTCAGCGTGCCGACGATGGCAGGCCGGGGCTGGGCGCCGAAGCTCGCCAGCGAGCCGTCGGCCACCTCGTAGACCTCCACGCCTCCGCCCCAAGGGTCGGCGGAGACTGCCAGCCGCGGCTGATGGTCCGCCTCCCCGCCATCGGCCAGCGGCAGGTTCAGAAGCGCGATGGACAACGGCCCGGGCAGCACCGCCGGCGGCAGCACCACCTCCGGTCCCGCACCGCCCCCACCGCCGCCCGAAGCCGGCGGCACGGGCGCCTGCGGCTGGTAGGTCGCCTGATCCACGCGCGTCGCCGTCACCCCTGTGCTCTCGCCCCGGTCCAGCCGCTCGAGCCGCCAGGCGCCCCGCCGCGTGCCAAGGCCCACCACATCGCCGGGCTCGAGCGCCAAGGCCGAGGGCGGCAGGGCAAACTCGGCCGCACCGCGCGCCGCCTCCGTCTCCGCCAGCCAGCGCGCCACCACGCCCTCCGCCGTCACCGCCGGGAACGCCACCGAGACCGCCGTCTCATCCGCATGGATACCCGGGCTGCCCGGGCGCACCCGCTCCGCCAGCCCCGGCGCGTAGTCCGCCTCGGCCTTCACGTAGGAGAGCCGCAGGATGTCCGCGAGCGAGCCCTGCGGTCCGCGGCTCAGCTCGAGCGCCTGGCCGGGCTCCCTGCCCTCCACCAGCGCCCCGTCATCCAGCACCCGGTCCACGCGCCCGCCGCGCATGCGGAAGACCACGCGCCCCCCGCTCTCGAACCCGTCGAAGCCGTAGGTCGTCATCAGCGCCTGGATGGCCTCGCGCGCCGTCCGGCTACGCTCGATCACGTAGCCATGCACCACGCCATGGAGGTCGCTCACATCGAAGGCCGTCAGCCCCGCCCGCGTGCAGATGGCGGCCACAACCTCCGCAAGGCCCGAGGCACCCACGCGCCCCGTCAGCCAATGCCCCAGCGCGTGGTTCTCGCCATCCGACCAGATATCGGTGCGGAACGGGAAATCGGGCCAGGGGCGCAGGTCCCAGGTCCAGACATAGACACGCCCCTCAGGCATCATCGGCCCGCCATAGATACCCGAGACCGGGTTGTTCGCGGGGTCCGCCCAGTAGCCCAGCTTCGCCTGCAGGAAGCGCCGCTGCATCTCGTCGTCCCGCACGCCGAGCGAGCCCGTGGGCAGCTTGCTCTCCGAGCTCTTGGGGTCGACGAACACGTTCGGCGTGTTCGCGCCAAGATCCACCGCCGGGCAGCCCGTCTCGGTGAGCCATATGGGTTTCGACTGCGGCACCCAGGCCGTGGGGCTCGCGCTCCGCACCCCGCCCGGCCGATTGTGATGCGCGTTCGACCACCAGGAGACGAGATCCTTCGGCCGGAACACCCAGTCCTCGCCATGCGCCCCGTCTGCAATCGGCGTGCGGATCTGCGCCTGCCGGTCGGCCTCGGAGCCGTAGTACCAGTCGAAGTTCTCGCCACCCGCCACATTCGCCCGCAGATAGGCCAGCTCGTAGACCGAGCGCGCCGCATCCTCGTCCGCGTGCCCCGGCTCGTGGCGCCAGTCGGCGGCGCTCATGTAGTCGTCGATCCCGATGAAATCGATGTTCGGGTCCGCCCAGAGCGGGTCGAGATGGAACATCAGGTCGCCCGAACCGTCGCCCGGCTGGTGGCCGAAATACTCCGACCAATCGGCGGCATACGAGATCTGCGTGGCCGGCAGCATGTTCCGAACCTCGGCCGCCAGCGCCTGGAACTCAGCGACCGCCGGGTAGCTCGTCGCCCCGTCGCGCAGCGTGGTGAGCCCGCGAAACTCCGAGCCGATGCAGAACGCATCCACCCCGCCTGCCGCCTGCGCAAGCGCTGCGAGATGCAGCACGAAGCGCCGCCAGCCCCACTCGGTCGGACCCGTATAGGAGAGCCCCGAAAAGTCGCTC
>JBCBHB010000494.1:0-2976 GCA_038526025.1 Pseudomonadota bacterium | reverse complement strand
GCTGGCAGCAACGAGATAGACCGGCAGCCCCAGGATGAGGTTGAAGGGCAGCGTGAGGCAGAGCGGGAAGGTGAGGTAGAGCTCCGGCCGCGCCTCGGGCAGGGCCACGCGCATGGCAGCCGGCGCGGCGATGTAGCTTGCCGAGCCCGCGAGCGTGGCGAAGAGCGCCGTGTTCCCTGCCGAGAAGCCCAGCAGCGCCCCGATCAGCACCGTTGCGAGCCCGCCCGCGAACGGCATGGCGACCGCGAACAGCGCGAGCTTGCGCTCGAACCGTTTGGCCAGCCGGTAAAGGCGACGCCCTACCACAAGTCCCTGATCCAGGAGGAAGATGCAGAGAATGGCGGGGAAGAGCCCGAAGGCAATGTCCTGCTCGTAACCCACACCCACCTCGCCAGCGAGCCAGCCGAGGGCGAAAGCCGCGAGGAGCAGCTGAACGCCCCGATCCTGCGCCACAAGGCCCAGCGCGCGGCCGAAGCCGCCGCCCTGCCCGCCGGAACCCATCGTAGCCACGCCACCCGCCGCGGCAGGCATTGCCGTGGCGCCTGCCGGCTGGGCGAGGCGAGCGATCACGAGTGCTGTAAGGATGGCCGGCGCCTCCATCAGCGCGGCAACCGCCACCATCCAGCCATCATACGCGACGCCGTTCATCTTCAGCAGCAGCGTCATGGTCGCGAAGGTGACGATGGAGATGGACCCGTAATGCGCCGCCACGGCGGCTGCATCTGCTTTCGGCAAGGCCGTTGTCCGGCGAAGCGCCGCGAAGCCCAGCACCGTCATCGCGATGGAGAGAAAGACACCGAAGAGGCCGGCGAAGAGCACCTGTTGGTCCAGCCCATGCGCCCCGAGGCTCGCCCCGCCCTTCACGCCGATCGCAAAGATCAGCACCAGCCCGAGCGCGCGCGAGAGCGCAGGCGGCATGGCGATTTCGCGCGACATGAGCGCCAGCCCCGCGCCGACCGCGAAGAAGATGAGCATCGGCGAGGTCAGCGTGGTGAAGGCAAGCTGCAAGGCGGCGTCCATCGGCGTCTCCTCGTCCGATCCGGTGGGATTTGAGAGCGGGCAGACACGCGCCTCGGCTCTGTCAGTTGGAGGGTAAGACCCACCGAGCCGCCGTTTCATCCCAACCGGCGCCGAAAATTTTTAACCCTGGCAGTGCATCGGCCTCGCTTCGGTCACTCGTGCACCCCGATGGAAGAAAACCGCGCCTTAACCGTCTCACTCATGATGACGGGTGCGCCTGCGCCCGTGGCAACGCGCTCAGGACATGCGCGAGCGGGAGGAAAAAATGACGTTTGCACAGAGAGTTGCCGATAGTGCCCAGGCCATGCTGGCCGCCGTTCAGCAATGGATCGTGCAGTCGTGCACCATCGTCGGGCACGGCTTTTCGGAGCGGACGGTCGAGCGCGCGCTCAAGATCCAGATCGCGTTTCTGTTGTTCCTCGCAGCCGTCGCACCGTTTGGCGGCATGCAGCTCGGGGCCGAGCTCACGCTCTTCCTGATCATGCAGGCCGCCCTCACCCGCGTGGCACTGCTGCGCGTTCGGCAGCGCGACCCGTTCTTCGGGGGCGGGCTTTACCTTGTGCTTGCGGTCATCACCTTCTTCGAAGCCAAGAGCTATTCAGGCTTCGTTGGCGGGATCTTCGCACTCGAAGCCGTGCTCAGCATCGTGGCGAGCTACTACATCGTCCGCCTCCTCCGCCGGGCGGCGCGCCTGCGGGCCGCCGCCGCCGACGAAATGACGCCGGACGCACAGACGGCCTAGATCGCGGTCAGTTCTCGAGCGCGCGCAGGGCGAGAGCGACGGCTGCGGTCCGGTTCTCCACCTGCAGCTTCGCGTAGATCTGCTCGAGGTGCTTGTTGACGGTCCGCGGGCTGAGGCTGAGGATCGCGGCGATGTCCCGGTTCGCCTTGCCGTCGGCGAGCCAGCCCAGCACCTCTCCTTCGCGCGGCGTGAGCCCCAGGCGGCGGGCAAGCTCTTCCCCGGGTGCCTGCGTGCGTCGGGGTGATACACGGGTGAGAAGCGCGCCAGAGGTGGTCCGGCCGAGATAGACGAGCGAAACACCGCCATCGTCGTCCGGCACCAGCGGCAGTTCGAGCGGCCGGACGGCGGAGACGGGTTGATCCGCAATCCGCGATGTCCAGGCGGCCACGAGTGCCGCCTCGGGTGCCATGGGTTCCACATACCTGCCAACAAGGTCCTGCGCCCGCGGCGTGGCCCACTGCATGCGCCCGTTCTCGGCGAACGCCATGACGGAGCGGCCCGCGGTGTCGAGCGCGGTGCGGGCCTCGGCGATGATCCGCGCATTGGCAACATGCACGGCGATGCGGGCGATGAGCGCATCCGGATCCACCGGCTTCGTCACATAGTCCACGCCGCCCGCTTCGAGCCCGCGCACCACATGCGCACTGTCGCTGAGCCCGGTCATGAAGATCACCGGGATCGCCTGCATCGACGGGTGGCGCTTCAGGCGGCGACACGTCTCGAAGCCGTCGAGCCCGGGCATTATGGCATCGAGCAGGACAAGATCGGGCTCTATCCGCTCGATGAGGGAAAGGGCCGTCTCCCCGTCCCGCGCCACCAGAACGGTCTCTCCCGCCGCCTCGAGCGCATCCGTCAGCATCGAAAGGGTCTCGGGGCTGTCATCGACCAGAAGAACGATGTCCCGATGGTTCTGAGGGCGCATCATCGCGGCTTCTCCCCAACGATCGCCGCAAGGGCCACGAAGTCGTAGGCATCGAGCGCCCGGGTGGCCTCGCGCACGAACTCCTCGCAATCGGGCGCCGCGGTCTGAATGGTCTCGAGCGCGGTGCGAACACCCTGCGCGTGATGGATGGCCAGCGCTTCGCGGAGCGGCACGATCAGCGCTTCGGCCGGGCGGGCCATGGCCGCCGGGTCCGGCGCTGTGGGCGGCGGCATGTCGCCGCGATAGCACCAGGTGAGCTTCTCGCGACCATCGGCCGGCATCTGAACCTCAC
>JBCBHB010000493.1:0-2977 GCA_038526025.1 Pseudomonadota bacterium | reverse complement strand
AAGGCGGCCGCACCGTCGGCGCAGGCGTCGTCTCCAAAATCATCGAATAACGCGAGTACGAGACCCGCGCGCGGCGGGAGAGCCCGCCGCGCGCTCTTTTTTTCTCCGGGATGGGGCGAAAGCCCACGAGAGGCGGACGAGATGCAAGGTCAGAACATAAGAATCAGGCTCAAGGCCTTCGATCACCGCGTGCTGGACGCCAGCACGCTCGAGATCGTGAACACGGCCAAGCGGACCGGCGCCCAGGTGCGCGGCCCCATTCCGCTGCCGAACAAGATCGAGAAATTCACGGTCCTTCGGGGCCCGCATATCGACAAGAAGAGCCGCGAACAGTTCGAGATCCGCACGCACAAGCGGCTCCTCGACATCGTGGACCCGACGCCGCAGACGGTGGACGCGCTGATGAAGCTCGACCTCGCTGCCGGTGTCGACGTCGAGATCAAGCTCTGAGGAGGCGCAGATGCGTTCCGGCGTGATCGCAAAGAAGCTGGGGATGACCCGCCTCTTCCTGGAAGACGGCAAGCAGGTCCCTGTCACGGTGCTGCAGATGGAGCAGTGCCAGGTGGTGGCGCAGCGCACCGCCGAGCGCGACGGCTATTCGGCCGTGCAGCTCGGCGCGGGGGCTGCGAAGGCCAAGAACACCGCAAAGCCGATGCGCGGGCATTTCGCCAAGGCGAATGTCGCGCCCAAGCGGCGGCTGGCGGAGTTCCGGGTGAGCCCCGAGAACCTCATCGAGGTTGGCGAGGAGATCACCGCGGACCATTACTTCGCGGGGCAACTGGTCGATGTGGCCGGCACCTCGATCGGTAAGGGCTTCGCGGGTGCCATGAAGCGGCACAATTTCGGCGGTCTGCGCGCCTCGCACGGCGTGTCGATCAGCCATCGCTCCCATGGCTCCACCGGCCAGTGCCAGGACCCGGGCCGGGTCTTCAAGGGCAAGAAGATGGCCGGCCATCTGGGTGCCGCGCGGGTGACCGTGCAGAACCTCGAGGTGGTGAAGACCGACAGCGAGCGCGGGCTCATCATGGTGAAGGGCGCCGTCCCCGGTTCGAAGGGCGGCTGGGTCACCATCAAGGACGCGGTGAAGAAGCCGGTTGCGGAAGGCACGATCTTCCCGGCGGCGCTGAAATCCGCGGCCGAGGAAGCCAAGCGTGCGGCCGAGGAGGCTGCGGCAGCGGCGGAGGCCGAGCGGCTCGAGGCCGAGCGCCAGGCGGCCGAGGAAGCGGCGGCGGCAGAGGCCGAGGCGCTGAAGGCGGCCGAGGCGGAGATCCAGGCCGAGAAGGCCGGGGATGACGGCGCTGCGGGCGGTGAGACTCCGGAAGGGGACGAGCGGAAATGAAGATCGATGTGATCAACATGGACAGCGCCGCGCAGGGCGAGGTCGAGCTGCCGGAGGCGCTGTTCGGCGTCGAGCCGCGGGCCGACATCCTGCACCGCGTGGTGCGCTGGCAGCTGGCGCGCCGTCAGGCCGGCACCCACAAGGTGAAGAGCCGCGGCGAGGTCAGCTACTCGACGAAGAAGATCTATCGCCAGAAGGGCACCGGCGGTGCGCGGCATGGCGACCGGGCGGTTGCGCAGTTCCGCAAGGGCGGTCGCGCCTTCGGGCCGAAAGTGCGCAGCCATGCGCATGATCTGCCGAAGAAGGTGCGCGCCCTCGGGCTGAAGATGGCGCTTTCGGCGAAGGCGAAGGCCGGCGAGATCGTGGTGATCGACGAGGCGAAGCTCGCCGAGGCGAAGACCCGCCAGCTCGCCCAGAAGGTCGACAGCCTCGGCTGGAAGACCGCGCTGGTGATCGACGGGACCGAGCTCGACACGAATTTCGAGCGGGCGGCGCGCAATCTCGACAGCGTGCATCTGCTGCCGGGCGAGGGTGCCAATGTCTACGACATTCTCAAGAACCAGACGCTGGTTCTGACGAAGGCCGGCCTCGCGGCCATCGAGGCGCGCTTCGCCGAGAAGGCGAAGGTTGAAGCAGAAGGGGCGGAGGCATGACCGAGAAGGCCGAGCTCTACGAGGTGATCCGCAGGCCGATCATCACCGAGAAGGCGACCATGGCCTCGGAGGCCAACGCGGTTGTTTTCGAGGTGGCGATCGACGCGACGAAGCCGGTGATCAAGGAGGCCGTCGAGGCGCTCTTTGGCGTGAAGGTGAAGGCGGTCAACACGCTGCGCACCGACGGCAAGGTGAAGCGTTTCCGCGGCCGGCTTGGCCAGCGGAAGGAAGTGAAGAAGGCGTATGTGACCCTCGAAGAGGGCCATGCCATCGACGTGACGACCGGGCTCTGAGCAATCGGAAGCCGGGGACGTAACCAAGACGGAAGACAGAAACCATGGCGTTGAAAACATACAATCCGACTACGCCGGGCCAGCGCGGGCTGGTGCTGATCGACCGTTCGGACCTTTGGAAGGGCCGGCCTGAGAAGACGCTGACGCAGGGTCTCTCGAAGCATGGCGGGCGCAACAACACCGGACGGATCACGGCACGGCGCATTGGCGGCGGCACGAAGCGGCTCTATCGCATCGTCGACTTCAAGCGCACGAAGCATGATGTGGCGGCGACGGTCGAGCGGATCGAGTACGACCCGAACCGGACGGCGTTCATCGCGCTCCTGAAGTACGAGGACGGTGAGAAGGCCTACATCCTGGCGCCCCAGCGGCTGCAGGTGGGCGACACCGTGATCGCCGGCGCGAAGGTCGATATCAAGCCGGGCAACGCGATGCCCTTCAGCGGCATGCCGATCGGTACGATCGTGCACAATATCGAGCTGAAGCCGGGCAAGGGCGGGCAGGTCGCGCGCTCCGCGGGCAACTACGCGCAGTTCGTGGGCCGCGATGGTGGCTACGCGCAGATCCGCCTCAGCTCGGGCGAGCTGCGGATGGTGCGCCAGGAATGCATGGCGACGGTGGGCGCGGTCTCGAACCCGGACCACTCGAACCAGAACTTCGGCAAGGCGGGTCGCATCCGGCACAAGGGCAAG
>JBCBHB010000492.1:0-2983 GCA_038526025.1 Pseudomonadota bacterium | reverse complement strand
CGGAAGGAAGCAGCCGTAACGAGCCCCGCTTGGGTCGTTGTCCAGCCTCTCACCCCCCCATTCATCCGCCATCACGTACGCCGCCCCCATCGCCGCGGATTGAGGTATTTCAGGTACTGGCCGAACACGAGGATCCGGTCGGCGTGTTTGGGCCACACCGCCATCAGCGCCATGAGCCAGACGACGACAGGCTCCCAGGCCCAGTTCCAGCGCAGTTCGCCGGGTGTGAAGTAGCTGTCCGGCCGCGAGCGCGAGCTGCGCCACCGGCGCCGCGGCTCCTTGATCTTCTTCGCCTCTGAGAGCGCCCTAAAGTGGGGGACCCACTCCGCCGGCGTCAGCGTGGCAAAGGCGATGCCGGCAGCGACACCTCGCGCTCCGTCGAAGGCGTAGGGGTCGCGCACGCTCCCCTCGGCCACGGCCCAGTCCACGCCGCTGAAGGGGCCCTGCTGGCGCCCGCCTTCGGCGACATGCCAGCCAACCCAACTCATCCACCAGAAGAGTGCGGCAAAGAGCGTGGCATTGATCGTACCGCCAAGCCTGTTCGAGGCGGTGCCGACGAGCAGTGGCCAGAACAGCGCGGCGGCCCCGAGCGGGTAGAGGAGGATCACGAGGGCGGTGGCGAGGTAATGCATCGCAACGCCGTGACCGATGCCGCCGAAAGCCACCCAAGCCACGGCCACGGGCCAAAACAAGACAGGCGACGTCGCCTTGAGGCGGCGAAAGCCATTGTTGACGGTTACCAGCCCCGCGGACACTTCACTCTTCCCCCCGCGCCGCACGTACCGCGGCTTGCCACTGCGCTGGCACCCGCCTTAGGGTCTCCGCCGAAATGAGCCGGACCCAGCCATGACCGACACGCCGCCGGACGGTGCCGAGCCGTCCGCCCAGCAAGCCTATCAGGTGCTCGCCCGGAAGTATCGTCCGGGCCATTTTCGCGACCTTATCGGCCAGGACGCGATGGTGCAGACGCTCACCAACGCTTTCGCGCGGGACCGGATCGCGCATGCCTTTGTGCTCACCGGCGTGCGGGGCGTGGGCAAGACCACCACGGCGCGCATCATCGCCAAGGGGCTGAACTGCACCGGGCGGGGGGATGGGCCGACCGTTGACCCCTGCGGCGTGTGTTCCGCCTGCGTCTCCATCGGGGCCGGGCGGCATGTGGACGTCATCGAGATGGACGCAGCCTCCAACACCGGCGTCGACGATGTGCGCGAGATCATCGAAAGCGTGCGCTACCGGGCGGTGGAGGCACGCTACAAGGTCTACATCGTCGACGAGGTGCACATGCTCAGCACCTCTGCCTTCAACGCGCTCCTGAAGACACTGGAGGAGCCGCCGGAGCATGTGGTCTTCCTCTTCGCCACCACCGAGATCCGGAAGGTGCCGGTCACGGTGCTCTCCCGCTGCCAGCGTTTCGACCTTCGCCGGATCGAGCCGGAAGTGATGCTCTCCCATCTCGGGGGCATCGCCGAGAAGGAGGGCGCGCGGATCGGGGAGGATGCGCTCGGGCTGATCGTACGCGCGGCCGAAGGGTCGGTGCGCGATGCTCTCTCCCTGCTCGACCAGGCGCTGGCCCATGGCGGTGCCGGGGCGGATGGCGACGCGCCGATCGACGCTGCTGCCGTGCGCACGATGCTGGGGCTTGCGGATCGCGGGCGGCTCTTCGATCTCTTCGAAGCGGTGATGGCGGGGAAGACGGCCGAGGCCCTGGCCGAGCTCGGGCGGCAGTATGCGGACGGTGCCGACCCCGCTGTGGTGCTGCGCGACCTTGCCGAACTCACCCACTGGCTCTCCGTCCTGCGGATCTCCGACGAACTGGGCGACGACCCCACCGTCCCGCCTGAGGAGCGGGACCGGGGGCGGGCGCTCGCAGGCCGCCTCTCGATGCGGACGTTGACGCGGAGCTGGCAGATGCTGCTGAAGGCGATGGAGGAGCTGGGTCGGGCCCCCTCCGCCATCATGGCGGCCGAGATGGCGATCATTCGCCTCACGCACGTGGCCGACCTGCCGAGCCCTGAGGAGCTGATCCGCCGTCTGGAGGGCGAGGCGCCGCTGCCGCCGAGCGCGGGACCGGCGGCGGGCGGCAACGGTGCTGCCGGCCGAGGAGGCAGCGCGTCGTCCGCCCATGCCGGCGCAGCGCCTGCGGAGGTTGGTGCGGGGTCAGGTGGCGGGCGTCCCGAAGCACGTCTCTCGGTGGTTGCCGGTGGTGGTGTGGCCGCGGGCGCCATGCCAGCCGTCGCAGCAGCGACGGTCGCGCCCGCCTTCGCCGATCTGGAGGCTGTCGAGCGGGCGCTCGAGCAAGCGCGGGAGTACCTGCTAGCCAATGAGGTGGCGACCTTTCTGCGTCCCGTGGCCCTCCGCGATGGGGTGCTCGAGACCGCGCTAGCTCCAGGCGCGCCGCCCGATCTGCCAGGCAGGCTCTCGGAGGTGCTGGGGCAGGTGACCGGCCGGCGATGGTCCGTCGTTGTGGGCACCGATGCGGGGGCGCCAAGCCTGCGGGAGGCGCGCGAGACCGCACGGGCCGAGGCTGCTGCCGCGGCGGCGGAGCACCCGCTTGTCCTGGCAGCGCTCGAGACCTTTCCTGGTGCCCGCATCGTGGGTGTGCGCCCGTTGAGCGCGGATGCTCCGCAGCCGGCGGCCGCTGACGAGGAGGCGGCGGAAGAGTGGGTCGAGGACCCCGACGCGACCTTGCTCGACGACGAGGACGACGACGACATCACCACCGACCCCTTCGAGGAGAGATAGCATGTTCAAGGGAATGGGCGGGCTTGGCGACATGGCGAAGCTCATGGCCCAGGCCGGCGAGCTCCAGCAGAAGCTGCAGGATGCCCAGGCGCGCGTGGCCGAGATCGAGGCCGAGGGGAGCGCCGGTGCCGGCATGGTCCGCGTGCGCGCCAACGGTAAGGGCATGGTCCTGGGCCTGGAGGTCGCCGATGCATTGATCGACGGCACCGAGGACAAGGCCGTGCTGGAGGATCTTATC
>JBCBHB010000491.1:0-2986 GCA_038526025.1 Pseudomonadota bacterium | reverse complement strand
GGCGCAGGATCTCTTCGGCAGCCGCATCTGCCGTCCTGAAGGTATGGGCACCGGCGATCTTGCGGGCGTGGGCCTTGTTGCCCCCAACGTGAACCCGGTGTTGGCGAAGACGGTGGAGGAGTGCTTCCAGCTGCTCTCCTTCGGCGACGTCAACGTGGTGAGCGTTCCGGTGCCCGAGGGCGAGGCCGCGATGCAGCGCCTTGGCATTACCTCGCGCGTCCGCACGCTCAGCAGCATCGGCGAAGGCCAGACAATGCATGTCGTGGCACCCCGTCAGAGCGAGAACGGTTCAGCCTTCATCGCGGTGATCAATGGCGGTCTCGCCGAGATGCGCCGCGCGGGCAGCTACGACGCGATCGTGCAGAACCACCTCGCCTTCGCCGGGATCAACTGATCGGCTGATCCTCTTCGGCGGCCGCGCCTGCGGCCGCCCCTTCCGCCGCCTCCCCCATCGCCTCCCCCGTCGCCAGCGCGCGCACTGCTCGGTCGAGCGCCATCAGCTCCCGGTCCTCGATGCCGATGGCCTCAAGCTCCGCGACGGTGTTGTGCAGGTAATCGGCATTCGGGCCCATCGGGCCGGCCGCGCGGGCGATGATCCTTGCCTGCCCCTCCAGATCGAGGTCTCCGGCATATTGCGGATGCATCCGGTCGAGGATGTAGCAGATCGCGTCCACGGCGCTGTCCGGCGCCGCATCCCCCTCCGTCAGCAGCGTGATGGGGTGCAGCACCTCGAAATAGCTGCGGGTCACCAGCTCCCGCTCAGCCAGGTATTGCCGCACGCCGTCCCCTTTCGTGGGGCAGACGCGGAAGGCCATGCCGGTGCAGGACGCGTTCGGGTCCCAGTCGAGCCCGAGCACGAGCCCTGGCGCCTCCGGCGTGCCGCGATACCGCACGGACCGCAGTTTGAAGGCCCGTCGATAGCCCTTGAGCCTCGCCAGACGCCGTTCGAGATAGGGGAACCCGGGCCGCCACATCAGCGAGCCGTAGCCGAACACCCAGAAACCGCCGTTCTCGTCCATGGCAAGCCCTCCCTCGCGCTCCTATACCCATGAGGCGCGGCGAGGCCAACGGGGCCCGGGCGCAGACAGGTCGAGCGCAGGGAGCCCCGGGTATGGGACGCATCGCGAAATGGATCATGGGACTTGCGCTCGCCGGGGGCCTCGGCTGGCTGGGCTGGTGGTTCGCCGCTGCCACGGGGCAGGAGGCCGCGCTCGAAGGGTGGCTCGAGGCGCGGGCGGCTCAGGGCTGGCAGGCCGAGGGCGATGTGAGCGTCGGCGGCTTCCCGACGCGCTTTGCCCGGCGCATCGAGGGCCCTGCCTTGGCGGACCCGCGCGCCGGCTGGGCATGGCAGGCCGCGTTTCTCGAGGCCGTGAGCCCGGCCTGGGACCCGACGAATATCGCCTTCCGTCTGCCCGATGCGCAGGACTTCGCCATCCCCACCACGCGGGTGCGGATCGAGAGCACGCGCTTCCAAGGACTGCTCTCGGTGGTTCCCGGCATCTCGCTGCCGCTTCGCGCGCTGGGCCTCGATATCGAGGCGCTGACCCTCGAAGGGCGGGAGGGTTGGCAGGCCGGCGCCGAGCGGGTGCTGATCGATGTGGCGCGCCGGACCGACGGGGCGCCCGAGAATACTTACAGCGTCGATCTCACGGCCGAGGCCGTGCGCCTGCCGAAACGGCTACTCGGCCGACTGGGCATGGAGGGCGAGGCGGCGCTGCGGGTCGATGGCCAGGTGGTGACGGACCGCCCACTCGATCTCGACGTCGTTGAAACGGGCATCGTGGGAGCACGCACCCTGGTCATCCGCGAAGGGCGGCTTTCACTGGGCAGCGCGGCGCTCTCGGCGACAGGCCGGTTCGATGCGGATGCGGAAGGCTTTGCCGAGGGCAGCCTCGATATCGAGGCGCAGGACTGGCAGCGCCTGCTGGCGGGGCTCGTTGACGCCGGCGCGATCGATCGCCGGATGGGCGAGGCCGTGTCTCGCGCGCTGGGCTTCGCTGCGCTGCTCGGCGGCGGAGAGAAGCTCTCCATCACGCTCGGCTTCTCCGGCGGCGCGACACGCATCGGGCCCGTGCCAATCGGGAAAGCGCCGCGGATGCTGCCACCGGCGGCAACGGGCTGAGCCCCGGTCAACGGCAGTAGGGGCGCCGCCTCGGCGAGACGTCGAGGTGGAAGTGGTCCTTGTGCTGCGCGTCCGCTTCGGGACCCAGAACGGTGGTGAAGAGCCCGCAGGCCTCGCGGTGCACGAGCTGCAGGAAGAGCCCGGCGTCACCTTTCCCCCAATCGCGTGCGATACGCGCGGGTCGCCCGCGGGAGAAGCGGAAGCCTGCAATGTCGAGTGCACGGCCGAAGGCGTGCTGGGAAAGGGGGCCGTCGGCCGCGAAGTTTCGGCGACGGCAGACATAGCCGCCCGAGATCTCGAGCTCCGTCACCCGTGCGCGGAGAACGCGCTTCGCCGTTGGCTGGACAATGCGCTCGACCCAGAGCGCCATGCGCCGCGCGGCCGGGCAGGAGAGCGTGGTGGGTTGCGACAGGCGGACGCCGGCCAGCGCCTTGACGCGGACGGGCAGGGCGATGCCGCAGGCGGCGGGCGGCTTGCCGATGGGTTCGAGAAGGCGGCCCTCGATGCGCGGCTCGTGGCAGGGGAAGCGCTCCGCCGGAATGTGGCGCCCCGCGGCATCCGTGGGCCAGCGCCAGTCCGCCGCAGGCGATGGTGTTGGGAGGATGGCAAGGCCCGCGCAAAGGAGCGCGACGAACCGCGCTGCGCCGAGGGGCCGAGACCGCCGTGCCACGGCGCCGGTCAGCCCCGGCCGACCGCATGGGGCGCGGGCGAGGGCGCCTCGTCGCCGGATGTCTCTGCGCTCGATGAAGGCGACGAGGCGCCCCGGCCGAAGTTCGGCGCGGCCGTGTCCTGGCCTGCCTCGATGATCGAGCGGCGCACGGCGCGCGTTCGGGTGAAATAGGCCTCGAGCCATGCCCCGTCGCC
>JBCBHB010000490.1:0-2986 GCA_038526025.1 Pseudomonadota bacterium | reverse complement strand
TGGAGGCCGCAGAGGCGTGCACCGAGCGGTGCGGCAGCGTCCATCAGCGTCTCGAAGGCATGGCCCGCCATGTCGGCGGACACATAGATCTCCCAGCCAAGCTCGCCGACATAGGAGACGCTGATGGACGCTGCCGCACCGCTCGGTGCACGCCTCTGCGGCCTCCACGTGATGGACAGCTGCCGCATCGAGAAGGCGTTCCGCCATTTCGGGCACGACATCACCTGCGAGGACCACGTGCTGGAAGCGGGCCTCGGCTTCGCGGTGAAGAAGGAGAAGCCCGGCTATATCGGCCGCGACGCGGTGCTGCGGAAGCGGGACGAGGGGCTCTCGAAGCGGCTGCTGCAGTTCCGCCTCGAGGACGCGGAGCCGATGCTCTACCACAACGAGCCGATCATCCGGGACGGCAAGATGGTGGGCTACCTCGCCTCCGGCGCCTATGGCCACCATCTCGGCGCGGCAATGGGCCTCGGCTATGTGCCGACCGAGGGGCAGAAGCCGGACGAGATCCTCGCCTCCACCTACGAGATCGAGGTTGCAGGCTCCCGCGTGCGCGCCACCGCATCGCTCAAGCCGATGTACGACCCCAAGGGCGAACGCATGCGCGCCTGATGCGTGAGTGAGTGAGTGAGTGAGTGAGATGACCGAGACCGAACGCCTCGTCCGCCAGTTCCACGAGAGCTGGGACCTGCGGGACCCAGAACGCGGCGCCGCCGTGATCGCGGAGGACTGCCAGTTCGAGGACATCGCCCGCGGCGAACCCCAGGTCGGCCCGGATGGGTACCGGGCCGATTACCACCGCTGGCGCGAGGCCTTCCCCGATGGTGAGGTCAAGATCACCCGCGTGATCGTGGAGGGGGACTGGGCCGTGGTCGAGTTCATCAACCGCGGCACGCAAACCGGCACGCTCCGCTCCAGCCTGGGGGACTTCCCGCCGAGCGGCCGCTTCATGGAAGTGCGCTACTGCAGCGTCATGCGGGTGGCGAACGGGAAGGTCGTCGAGGGGCGGGACTATTACGACAGCGCCTCCATCGCCCGCCAGCTCGGCCTCGTGAGCGGCTGAGCTTTCGCCTTCCGGCGCTGTCCATCGTTCCGTCATCATCGCACGCTACACGCGCATTCTTGTCGCTCTGCAGCAATTCCGGTATTTCCGGGGCGGGGATGCGGGAGGCTTGGGCTGGGGAGCCCGGGGCCCGCGCGCTTGGGGCGGCTTAGGGGCCAGCGAGGATGACCATGTCGCCGCGGGACTATGTGCTAATCTCGCCTTGCCGGAACGAGGCCGTCTATATGCGGCGCACGCTCGACAGCGTGCTGGCGCAGTCCCTGCCGCCTGCGCGCTGGATCATCGTGGACGATGGCTCGACCGACGAGACTCCGGAGATCCTGGCGGATTATGCGGCGCGTCACCCTGCCCTGCGCATCGTGAAGAAGCCCGATCGCGGCCATCGCGCTGTGGGGCCCGGCGTAGTGGAGGCCTTCTATGCGGGGCATGCCGCCATCGATGCCCCCTACCCCTATCTCTGCAAGCTCGACCTCGATCTCGACCTGCCGCCCAGATACTTCGAGACGCTGATCGAGCGGATGGAGGCGGAGCCCCGCCTCGGCACCTGCTCGGGCAAGCCTTACATGCGCCTGCCTTCAGGCCGTCTCGTCAGCGAGAAATGCGGGGACGAGATGTCCGTCGGCATGACGAAGTTCTACCGGCGCGAATGCTTCGACGCGATCGGCGGCTTCGTGCGCGGCGTGATGTGGGACGCGATAGACTGCCACAAGGCCCGGCAACTCGGCTGGATGGCGCGGAGCTGGGACGAGGAGGCGATCCGGTTCGAACATCTGCGCCCCATGGGCAGCTCGCAGCAGAGCATCCATGTGGGCCGGCGGCGCCATGGGGCGGGCCAGTGGTTCATGGGCTCCGACCCGCTCTACTACTTCGCCACCTGCGCCTTCCGCATGGCCCATCCGCCCTATGTGACCGGCGGGCTCTCCATGGCGCGGGGCTTTCTGGCGGCATGGATGCGGGGCGAGCCGCAGCACGAGGATCCGGAGCTGAAGGCGTTCATCCGCCGCTATCAGCGCCACGCGCTTCTCGTGGGCAAGCGCCGGGCCATCGAGACCATCGATGCCGCGGGTGCCGAGCGCTGGCAGACCACGCATGCGTCGCCGAAGGCGGCGAACCGTGAGGCCGCGGCGTGAACCGGCCGTTGCCCGAGCTGGCGCCGGCAGAGCCCGCCGATGCGTGGGCCTTCGCGCTCCCCGGCACCGCAGCGCGGATGACGGTGCGCCGGCGCGCGGCTCTCGTCGACGAGGTCGCGGCGCGGCTGGCGCGCCGGCAGGGGTTTGCCTTGGCGACGCTCAACCTCGATCATCTCGTGAAGCTCCGCCGCGACCCCACCTTCGCCGAGGCCTATGCAGCGCACGACCTCGTGACGGCGGACGGAAACCCCGTGGTGTGGCTCGCGGGGCTTGCCGGCGAAGAGGTTGAGCTCATTCCGGGGGCCGACCTTGTGGACACGCTCGCAGGGCTCGCGGCGGCGGAGGGGGCACCGCTCGCCCTTGTCGGCAGCACGGCCGAGACGCTGGAGAGAGCGTCGGCACGGCTCAAATCGGCCCATCCGGGCCTTCGCATCGCGCTCACCCATGCCCCGTCGCCAGACTTCGATCCGGAAGGGGCGGAGGCAGCTGCCGTCATCCGCCAGCTCGACGCGAGCGGTGCGGCGCTTGCGATCCTCGCCCTTGGCGCACCGAAGCAGGAGCGCTTCGCCGCGCGGGCGCGCACCGCCCTGCCCCATTGCGGCTTCGCCAGCCTGGGCGCGGGCCTCGATTTCACGGCGGGCCGCCGCGCCCGCGCGCCGCATCTCGTCCGCCGCCTCGCCCTCGAATGGGCCTGGCGCGTCGCCCATGAACCGCGGCGCCTCGGCAAGCGCTACCTCGCCTGCATCGCCCTGCTGCCCGGGCTCGCCTTCGCAGCCCTCGCGGCGCGGCGCAG
>JBCBHB010000489.1:0-2987 GCA_038526025.1 Pseudomonadota bacterium | reverse complement strand
GGCCGCCTGAAGAACCGGGTTGCCGGAGCGGGCCGGCGGGTGGGCGCCGCGGAGGGCCCGCATCCGCAGGGAGGCGGGCACGAGGAGGCGGGCACCTGCCGGCCCGCTCTCATCCCGCCGCTCAGCCGTCCTCCGCCTCCATGAGCGCGCGATACCAGCGCGCGATCGCCGCCCGCTCCGCATCCTCCATGTAGGTCACGTTGCCGGGGGGCATGGCGCGCGTATGGGCCGCCTGCAGATAGACCGCCCGCGCCTCGCGCAGGATGTCCGCCCGGCTCTCGAGCACCACCCCGCCGGGCGCCCGCGCCACGCCTTCCCAGTAGGGCTCGGCCGCATGGCACATGGAACATCGGCCCAGCACCGCCGTCTCCACCGCTTCGTAATCGGCCCCGGGCGCAGCCTCCGCATGCGCCTCAGCCGGCACCCGCGGTACGAGCGAGAGCGCAACGATCAGGGCGAAGAGGCCGGCCGTCGCGCCCCAGGTCCACCACAGCCGCGCCCCAGTGGCGTGCAGCGTGTTGAAGAAGTGCCGGATCGTGACACCCATCAGGAACACCAGTGCCGCAATCAGCCAGTTCCAGGCGCTCGCGAAGGCCAGCGGATAATGGTTGGAGAGCATCAGGAACAGCACCGGCAGCGTGAGGTAGTTGTTGTGGAGCGAGCGCTGCTTGGCCTGCGCGCCGAGATGCGCGGCGGGCGTGCGCCCCGCCTTGAGATCCGCCACCACCACCTTCTGGTTCGGGATGATGATGAAGAAGACATTGGCGGACATGATCGTCGCGGTGAAGGCGCCGAGATGCAGGAGTGCTGCGCGGCCGGAGAAGACCTGCGCATACCCCCAGCTCATCGCCACCAGCACGCCGAAGAGCACCAGCATCAGCCGCGTCTGGTCGGCGCCGAGCGGGCTCTTGCAAAGCGCGTCGTAGAGCAGCCAGCCGAGGCCGAGGGAGGCGAGCGAAATCAGCACGGCCGTGCCGGCGGAGATGTCCAGCACGTCGCGGTCCACGAGGTAGAGCTCCGCGCCCGCGTAATACATCACGGCCAAGAGCGCGAAGCCCGAGAGCCAGGTCGAGTAGGCCTCCCACTTGAACCAAGTGAGCCGCTCAGGCAGTGCGTCGGGCGCAACCATGTATTTCTGGATGTGGTAGAAGCCGCCGCCATGGACCTGCCAGGCATCGCCCCCCACGCCCGCCGGCAGGGTGCCCGTGCGGCGGAGGCCGAGATCGAGGGCGATGAAGTAGAAGCTCGACCCGATCCAGGCGATGGCCGTGATCACATGCAGCCAGCGGAGCGCGAAGGCCAGCCAGTCCCAGAGGAGCGTTGCCGTCACCGGATCCATGCCAGCCCCTTCTGCCGCACCCCGCCGCCAGCCGGCGCCTCGGGTCGGGCGACGCCGGCCATCCGGAACGCCGCCATGATCTCGGCCGCCGTGTGAACCGCGATCACCGCCGGCCGCTTGTCGCCAAGCCCTGCCGCTCCGACGGGACAGGTCAGCGCCCGCGCCCGGCCCAGGCCCCGCCGCGCGCGCTCCCCCTCGAACCGCGCGCGCTTGCTGGCCGATCCGATGAGACCGATATAGGCAGCGTCGCCCCGATCAACCGCCTCATGGGCAATGAGAAAATCCATCGCGTGGTCATGGGTCATGATCGCGAAGCCGCTGCGCGCCGGGGCGCCGCGCACCACGCTCTCGGGAAGGGCCGTGAGAATGGTCGCCACCCCTGCCGGCGCGCTTGCCAGCAGCGCCTCTCGCGTGTCGACCAGCGTGACGGCAACCGGCAGCGGTACCAGCGCCCGCGCCAGCGCCATGCCCGTATGGCCTGCGCCGAAGATCAAGACGGCGGGCTGCGCGGCTCGGGCACCCTCGAGCCGGACGAGCAGCGCTGCACGCTCGGCGGTGTCGAGGTGCCGAACTGTGAGGGTGACCCGGCCGCCACAGCACTGGCCGAGCTCGGGGCCAAGCGGGAAGGTGAGCACGGACGTTTTTGGCTCGCCAGCGAGCATCTCCCGTGCCGCGGCGACCGCCTCCCATTCAAGGCGGCCGCCGCCAATAGTGCCGGCCGACCGGGTCATGGTGACGAGCATGAAGGCGCCGGGCTCGCGCGGGGCCGAGCCCTCGACGCGGGAGACCTCGATCATCGCAAGCGGCGCCGCCTCGCCGATAAGCCTCTCGAAACTCATGACATTGCACTCCCGGCGCGCAGCCGCTCGACGGCCATCAATACGCGTTCCGGCGTGGCGGGTGTGTCGAGGCGTGGGCAGACCCGATAGTCCGCGACACTCGCGACGGCCATGGACAGCGCCTCGAGGGTGGAGATGGCGAGCATGAAGGGCGGCTCGCCAACCGCCTTGGAGCGTTTGATCGTGCGCTTGGCGTTCTCGGACCATTCGGCGATGCGCACGCGGAAATCCCGCGGCAGGTCGGATGCCAGCGGGATCTTGTAGGTGGAGGGGGCGTGCGTGCGGAGCCGTCCCTCCTCGTCCCAGACCAGCTCCTCCGTCGTCAGCCAGCCGAGGCCCTGGATGAAGCCGCCTTCGATCTGGCCACGGTCGATGGCGGGGTTCAGGGAGCAGCCGACATCGTGGAGGATATCGACCCGGTCGACGCGGTACTCGCCGGTGAGAGTGTCGATGGTGACCTCGGAACAGGCGGCACCGTAGGCGAAGTAGTAGAAGGGCTGCCCCCTGCCCGCCACCCGGTCCCAATGGATCTCGGGCGTCTTGTAGAAGCCCGTGGCCGAGAGCTGGACGCGGGCCATGTAGGCGTCCTCGACCACCGTGGTCCATGGCACGGAGCCGCCGGGCGCGCTGATGGCCCCGTTCTCGAAGGCGACTTGCCCGTCTTCCGAAGCGCCGCCGTATTTCTCGGCGGCGAAGGCCAGAAGGCGCGCCTTCAGGGTCTCCGCCGCATCGAGCGCGGCCATCGCATTGAGGTCGGCACCGAGATGGGGCAGGGCCTCAACACCAAAGTCGCGCAGGTGCTGGCCGAG
>JBCBHB010000488.1:0-2998 GCA_038526025.1 Pseudomonadota bacterium | reverse complement strand
GACGCTTCGATGGGGATGACGACACGACGGACGTTTCTCGCAGGCGCGGCGGGCGCGGCACTTGCGGGGCCACCCGCGCTTTCGGCCGTCGGTTCGGCTCGAACGCTGACCGCACGGGCCAGCGCCGTGCAGCTCGTTCCCGAGGGCAACCCGGCGACGACCATCTGGTCCTATGACGGGACACTGCCCGGGCCGGTCATCCGCCTGCCGCGTGGTGCGCGGCTCGAGCGTGAACTGGTCAATGCCCTCGAGGTGCCGACCACCGTGCACTGGCACGGCATCCGTCTGCCCATCGCCATGGATGGCGTGCCCGGTGTCAGCCATCCGGCCGTGAAGCCCGGTGAACGGTTCCTCTACGATTTCGCGCTGCGCGACCCCGGCACCTACTGGTATCATCCTCATGTGCGCTCATGGGAACAGGTGGCGCGCGGTCTCTCCGGTGCGCTCGTCGTCGAGGAAACCGCGCCGCCGGTGGTGGACCGCGACGAGGTGCTTCTGCTCGACGACTGGCGGCTGGGGCCGGATGCGCAGATCCAGGACAGCTTCGAGAACATGCACGACCGGGCCCATGCAGGGCGCATCGGCAACTGGATCACGGTGAACGGCAAGGGCGAGGTCTCCCTGAAGGCGCCGCTGCACGCCCGCCTGCGCCTGCGGCTGGTGAATGCCGCGACGGCACGGATCTTCTCGCTCGGCCTGCAGGGCCTCGAGGGCTGGGTGGTCGCGCTCGATGGCCATGCGCTTCCCTCGCCGCAGCCGTTCGACCGGATCTCGCTGGCGCCGGCGCAGCGGGCAGACGTGATTGTCGATGTCACGGGTGGCGGCGACGGGGCGGACGAAACGGCGTTTCTCGTGTCCCATGAACGGGACGGCGCCTTTGCGCTCGTGTCCGTCGAGATCGAGGGCGAGGCGCGCGGGGAGCGCCTCGGCCCCCCGGCGGCGCTCGAACAGGGCACGGTGCCGCCGCTCGGGGACCTGGGGCGGGCGCAGCGGGCCCGGCTGGTGATGGAAGGTGGCGCGATGGGCGGGCTCGCAGAGGCGCGCCTTCGCGGCGAGACGCTGCCGATCCGCGAACTGGCGGCACGCGGCAAGGCCTGGGCCTTCAACGGTGAGGCGGGTGTGCCGGACGAGCCGCTTGTCCGCGCATCGCTGGGGGAGACGGTACGGATCGAGATCGAGAACCGCACCCGCTGGCCGCATGCGATGCACCTGCATGGCCACCATTTCCGTGAGATCGCGTCGGGCGGAGCGGCACCCGGCCCGCTCCGCGACACGCTGCTGGTCCGCCCGATGACCAACACCGAGATCGCCTTCGTGGCGGACAACCCGGGCGACTGGCTCTTTCACTGCCATATGCTCGCCCACGCCGCGGGTGGCATGCAGAGCTGGATCCGCGTCGGGGGCTGAGGCCCGTCAATCGATCTTGCGAACCGTGTCGCCGACCTTGATCTCTCCGTCTTTCGTGACGCGGCAGTAAATGCCGCGGAGGCGGTGTTCCTTGCCGGGTCCGGTGTTGACGAAGACGCAGGCGTCGCGGCCGTAGCGGTCGATGAAGTTCTGGCAGCCGTTATGGGGCTCCTCGGTCACCACCATCTCGACGCTGCCGAGGGCGAGGCGCGTGCCGGGCGGCGTGTTGGCCGGCGTGAGATCCATGTCGATGAAGAGGTTGTCGCCGGCCGGCGGCCAGAAGGCAGGCTCGCCCGCGATGGCGCGGATGACGCGCGACATCATCAGGCAGATCTGCACATCCGGATGCGGGCTGCCATCCTCGAGCGTGCGCCAGCAGCCCTTGGCCCAGTGATCGCCATCCACCCCGCCTGCTGCCGTGAGGCGCCCGTTCTTGAGCAGGGTGCGCTCACCGTGCCCGGGGCGGCTGATTATCATGTCGAGCCGGCCCTCGTCCTTCGGCGCGGCGAGGATCTCCGGCAGGGCCGCTTCTAGCGCGGCCATCTCGGGCTGGGGCAGGGTAAGCGTGTCCATGTCTGTCCTCGTCGGTGATGAGCCCCTAGGGCGGTGCTGTCCTAGCTCTTGAGGCCAATCTCGCGGAGGCGTTCCTGCAGGAAGTCATCGGCCGTGGTGCCGGGCTTCAGGATCACTTCCGGGCGCGGATGCAGGAACATCGGGGAGGAGAAGCGGGGTTTCGCGGGACCTGTCTCGGCCGGGTTCACCACGCGGTGGACGGTTGCGGGATAGTAGCCGTTCGATGCCATCTCGAGCATGTCGCCGGCGTTGATGACCATCATGCCCGGATCGCAGGGCACGACATGCCAGCGCCCCTCGGTATCCTTCGCTTCGAGCCCCGGCTCGGAGCCGGCGAGAAGGCAGGTGATGAGATTGATGTCGCCATGGGCCGCGGCGCGGACGGCGCCGGGCTCGGGGGGCGTGTCGAGTGCCGGATAGTGGAGGATGCGCAGGAGGTTCATGCCGGAGCCGGCGAGCATGTCCGGCAGCGGTTCGGAAAGCGCTTCGGTGACGGCTGCGGGGCTCTCCGCCTGAAGCCATTCGAGGAGGCGCTGGCCGGTGGCGACAAGGTCGGCATGCATGGCGCGGGTTTCCGCCTCGAGGGCGGCGGGCACGGGATCGTCCGGGTAGACGTGGAAGAACTCCTTCAGGTCCTTCACCGCGCTGTCCTTCGCGTTCTCGGACTGGAAGGGGAAGTAGCCAGCGGCGCCGCCGGGCGCGCGTGTCCAGTCATGCTTCTCATCGCCCGCGAACCAGGCGCCCCAGCTGTCGTAGAGACGGCCGATGCGCTCGGCGGCGATGGGGTGGTCGCGCAGTACCGCGAAGCCCGTTTCGTGGAGGGAGCGCGCGAAGGCGGCGGGGGCGCCAGGGTCGGTATAGGAGATGGTGGCGATGCTGAACATGGGTGTCTCCGGCGGGCGCTGCGGTTTGGAGGGAGTCGATCACGGGTGGCGCGGCGCGGCAAGCCCCGGCGATGATGGTGGCGCGGGCTGACCGGGCGCCCCGGCTTCGGTGGCTTTCGCCCCCTCAGCGGCCC
>JBCBHB010000487.1:0-3001 GCA_038526025.1 Pseudomonadota bacterium | reverse complement strand
CGGTCATCTCGCCATGGCTCTCGATCTCGGCGACGAAGCCATCGCGGGCGAAGGCAAAGCGCCAGTCGGCCACATGCCTGGCGCTGAGGGGGTCGTCCGGCTGGATCGAGAAGCGCTGGTTCACGCCACTCTCCACCTCGAGCCCGTGGTCCGCATGGGCGAGCCGGCCGAAGAAGTCGCGTGTCACGAGGGTCTCGGTGCCGTCTTCAGCGGTCTCGACAAAGGCCTCGCCCGCGGGCGGCACGAGTTCCCTGCCGATGGGCGCGCTTTCCTCCCGCGCCGGATCGGGCGCACAGGCGTCGGGCTCGCGGGTCACGATGCGCTCGGGCAGGAGCAGGCGTATGTCGTGCAGCGGCAGGGTCACGGTCGCCGCTTCCGGCGCGGGCCAGAGCACGGGCCAGTAGCTGGTGGAGAGCGCGAGACGGATGCGATGCCCCGCCCGGAAGCGATGGGCACAGGCGTTGAGCGCGATCATCGCGCGATACTCACGGCCGGGTTCCAGCGCTTCCGGCCGGTCGTGCCCCGCATGATGGCAGAGATTGAGCGGGCGGTAAGAGACGCGCATCGATGCGCCATCCGCCGCCACGTCGCAGAGCCTGGCGCAGAGCTGCGCCACCGGCTTGTCGACGCTGAAGGTGAAGCTGAGGACAGGGCGGCCCATGATCTCCAGCGGCTCGGAGAGCGGCGCGGTGTCGAAGCTCACGCTCGCCGCGTCGTCGACTCGCTGATCCGCGGAGAGCTCGTTGTCGACACGCATGCCCGGGCAGAAATAGGCGGCGTCGCGGCCAACGCCGAGGGGTGTGGCGACGGCGACCTCAGGCCCCGGCCCCGTCGGCCCCTCATCGTCCGGCGCCGGCTGGAGCGTACCGCCGGCATCGGGTGCGAGCACGGCCATCGCCTCGTGCGGCATGGGCCAGTGCGCCTCGGCCACCCAGCGGCCAGGGCGCGGGCCGTAGAGGCGGCTGAGCGGGCCGGCCTCGGGCGCATGCTCGGTCATCCAGCTGCGCGCCGCGGGCGGCGGCGCGAGGCTGCGGCCCTTCAGATGGATGTCGAACCAGCGCAGGACCTCGCCGTGAAAGTCCGACGCCAGAATGCGCGAGAGATGGGGATACTTGTGCTCCCAGGGCCCGATGAGCGCGGCGCGCGGCGCCTTGAGGTTCTCGGCAAGCGCGAAGGGCGCGTTCACATAGGCATCGTTCCAGCCCCCCACGGCCAGCACCGCAGCCTCGATGGCCGAGAAGTCCTCGCAAACCGAGCCGTGCTGCCAGTAGGCGTCCCGCGCCGGGCGGCGCAACCAGTCCGCCGCGAGAAACGGCAGGCCCTCGATCCGCTCGCGCCAGCGCGCCCGCCAGTCCTCCCGAAGGGCCGGGTCGGGCGGCCGCGTCATATACGCGGTCATCTGGGCGCCCCAGTTGAAATTGTCGGTCAAGAGGCAGCCGCCCATGTAATGGATGTCGTCCGCATGCCGGTCGACGGTGGAGCAACAGCTCACGACGGCCTTCAGGGCTTCGGGCCGGCGCGCGGCGAGCTGCAGGCCGTTGAACCCGCCCCAGCTGATGCCGATCATGCCCACGCGCCCGTCGCACCAGGGCTGGGCGGCGGCCCAGGCGATCACCGCCTCGCCGTCGCTGAGCTCGGCTTCGGAGTACTCGTCGTCGAAGAGCCCGTCGGAATCGCCGCTCCCCTGGATGTCGACGCGCAGGCAGGCATAGCCGGCAGCGGCGAAGATGGGATGCGTGCTGGCATCGCGCGGCGCGGTGCCGTCTCGCTTTCGGTAGGGCAGGTATTCGAGGATGCAGGGCGACGGCGCAGCACCCGAAGCGGCGCTGGCGGGAAGCCAGAGGCGTGCCGCAAGCCGCCTGCCATCGGCCATTGGCACCCAGAGATTCGGGGTCTCCACCGGGGCGTTCGCACGAGAGCTCATCACTTACCGTTCCCCCGCCGTGCCTCAAACCAATGACCGCAGGGCCCGAGACAGTGGCGCGGACGGCAGCAAGCCGCGCGGGGCCCTGCCGTGAACCTCACCCAGGCGCCGCCCGGCTGCAAGGACGCATAGACGCTCAAACCCCGCCTGTTTGACGCTCGGCCCGCAGTTCGTGGCATCCCGATGACGGCCCGATGACGGCCCGATGACGGCCCGATGACGGCCCGATGATGCCGTGGCGAGAGGCTTTCCCTAGGGCACCGCATGGGGCGGATGCCCGGCCTGAAAGAGGGAAGGAAACCATGTCTCGGATCAAGCTTCTGCAGCCGTCGCTCGCCCTGATGGGCAGTGTGCTCGGCCTCGCCCTTATCGCCGCCAGCCACGCCCCGGTCGAGGGCCGGACGGCGGCACAGGGCAGCCTCATCGCCGTCCAGGCGCTAAAGGACAAGTGCTACAACAAGGGGGCCGACGGCACGCGCGTGGAGGTGAAATGCCCGGACGTGATCGTCGCGAAGCCCAGCAGCTCGAGCAGCACGCGGCCCAGCACGGTCCAGCGCAACGCCACGCTCGCGGCCCAGGTGGCGCAGGCCAAGCGGCGCCCTGCCCGCGCCAGCGCGCTCAAGGGCCGGGTGCCGATCAGCAAGGGCACCTATAACTGCTACAACGAGAACCCGCCCAACAGCGGACATTTCGACCGGGTGACCTGCCCGGACGAGATCGTGCTCGACACGAACACCTGAGGGCGCCATGGCGGCGCATCCTGGCGCGGGGCCTTGCGGGCCCGCGCCCCTGCGGTCAGGCTGCGGACGCTTGATAGGCGCTTCCCCAGGACCGATTGATGACCGTCGACCCCGCCGATGACCGATCTGCATCCCGGCCCGGTCCGTGGTCGCTTGCCGGCAAGCGGGTGCTGGTGACGGGCTCGGGCCGGGGCGTCGGTCTCGCCATCGCCCGCGCCATGGCCGAGGCGGGCGCGCAGGTGATCCTGAACGGCCGCCGGGGGCCGCCGCTGGAGGCCGCGGCGACAGCGTTGCGCGTCGCGGGTCCAAAGGCGGAGACGGCGGCCTTCGATGTGAG
>JBCBHB010000486.1:0-3010 GCA_038526025.1 Pseudomonadota bacterium | reverse complement strand
CAAGATGCGGCGCAGCGGCCTCCATCGCATCGCCACGGCGCCCATGCAGCAGCCACATGCCCACCGCCGCGTTCGCAATGCCGAGGATCGTCCACGGCGCGCCGAGCACAAAGGCGGTGAGAATGATCAGCTCCGTCGTCACCCAGCCGCCTGCGCCGAACACGCTCACGATCCCCCAGGTGAGAACGGCGAACATCGCGGTGCAGAGGGCGAGGAAGGTGAGCCGGCGGCGCAGCAGCGTCTCGCGCGTCTGCAGCCCAGCCGGCGTAAGCCGGCCGTCACGGGGACGGGCGGTCTCGGTCGTCGCAGCGATGCTTGGCGTCTCGGCGCTCACGGGAGCTGTCGGAGGAGCCATTGCGTTACCTCTTGCTAGAGAGCTGGGCAGCGCTGCATTTGCAGCGCACCATCAGGATTTCAACGAAGGCGCGACATGACGGATGCGAGCACTGCCCTTTGGTACCGATCGCCGGGCCACGCTACGGTCGATGAAACGCCGCTGCCGCCGCTTGGTTCCGGCATGGTGGAGATCGAGACGAAGGCCAGCCTGCTCAGCCGTGGCACCGAACGCCTGATCTTCGAGGGTCGCGTGCCCGAGGCCGAGTGGGCGCGCATGCGGGCGCCGCTGCAGGAGGGCGATTTTCCCTTTCCCGTCAAATACGGGTATGCCGCCGCCGGTCGCGTGGTGGCGGGCGACGAAGCGCTGCTCGGTCGCGATGTCTTTGCACTCGCGCCCCATCAACGCCGTCTCCGCGTCCCGACGACCATGGCCGTTCCCCTGCCGCAGGGCGTGCCGCCCGAGCGCGCCGTGCTGGCCGCGAACATCGAGACCGCGCTCAACGCCGTATGGGACGCGTCGCCGCAGCCCGGCGCGCGCATCCTCGTCGTGGGTCTCGGTCTGGTCGGCCTACTCGTCACCTTCGTCCTCACGCGAATGCCCGACCTTTCCGTCGCGGCTACCGACGTTTTAGAGGAACGCGCTGAGAAGGCAGCGCATTTTTCCGTGAACTACGTGACGCAAACTGAAATCAAATCAGAGTACGATCTGGTTATTCATACGAGCGCTTCCGAAGGTGGTCTGGAGACCGCCCTCAATGCTCTGCGTTTCGAAGGAGTACTGATCGAGCTCTCCTGGTATGGTGACCGGCCAGTTGCAGTCCCTCTCGGCGGTGCTTTTCATTCCCAGCGACTGACCATTCGCTCCAGTCAGGTGGGCCATGTAGCGCCGGGACGACGCGCGAGCACCACGCACCGGGACCGATTGGCGGCGGCGCTTCGGCTCGCAACCGACGAACGACTGGAGGCGTTGATCACCGAAACCGTCGACTTCGACACGCTTCCCGTTTCACTTCCACGCTTGCTGGCGCCCGGCGCGCCCGGTATCGCCACCCGCGTCCGCTATTGAGGAGAGCCCATGTACGCCGTCGAGGTTCGCGATCACATCATGATCGCCCATTCCATCCCGGGTGAAGTATTCGGCCCGGCGCAGAAGCTGCACGGTGCGACCTATGTGATCGACGTGTGCTTCATGCGCGAAGAACTGACCGAGGACGAGATCGTCGTCGATATCGGCCGCGCCCACGACGCCCTGAAGGCTACGCTGGCCCCGCTGAACTACGCCAACCTCGACGCGTTGCCGGAGCTGCAGGGGAAGAAGACCACCACGGAGTTTCTTTGCCGGCACATCTTCGACGCCATGGCTGCCGCTGCTTCTGCCGGCGCGCTCGGCCCGGGCGGTGACGGTATCGAGCGCATCCGCGTGACGCTGAACGAAAGCCACGTCGCGAAGGCGTGGTTCGAGGGCCCCGTCGCCGCCGCAGGGGCCGGCGCGTGAGCGATGCGCTCTTCGCCGTTCCCGGGCGGCTCGACCTCGCGACGGGCGGCTATGAGTACGCCCGGCGCCTCCTTGCGGAACTCGCCCCGGGCAAGGCCGTGCCGGCGCTTGCGCATTGGCCCCTTCCCCAGCTCGGTATCGCACCGGGCGACGAGGCGCTGCGGGAAACCGCGCGCCGCCTCGCGCTCGGGCCGGTCGGCTGGCCGGTGCTGATGGATGGTCTTGCCCTAGGGGTGCTGCCGACCGAGGTGCTGAGGGCGGCGCAGGGACCCGTCGTGGCGCTCGTCCACCACCCGCTCGCGCTGGAGCACGGACTGGCGCCTTCGGACGCCGAGCGGCTCTTCGAGAGCGAGAAGCGGGCTCTGGCAGCGGTGGCCGCGGTCGTGACAACCAGTGAGCATACGGGCAGCACGCTGACGGCTGACTACGGCGTTGCCCCGAGCTGGATCAGCGTCGCGCGCCCCGGCATTCCGCGGCCCCGTATCGTCCGTCCCGCGGCTGAGCCGGCGCCCGACACGGCTCCCCGCCTGCTGAGCATCGGCACGCTGATCCCCCGCAAGGGCCACGACGTGCTGCTGCGGGCGCTCGCAACGCACCGAGCACTTCCCTGGACACTGCAGATCATTGGCGACCCGACGCGCGACGAGGCTTGTGCGGCAGCGCTCGAGCAGCTTGTCCGGGATCTCGGCCTTGCAGAGAGGGTCACGTTCGAAGGTGTAACCGCCCGGGATGGGGTAACGGCGGCCTACGCCGCCGCGGACCTTTTCGTGCTCGCATCCCGTCACGAAGGCTACGGCATGGCCTATGCTGAAGCGATGGCCGCAGGGCTGCCGGTGGTGGGGTGCGACGCCGGCGCGGTGGCGGAGGCCACAGGCGGCGGCGCCTGCCTTGTGCCACCCGACGACGTCGATGCGCTCGCCACGGCGCTCGCTCCGCTTCTGGAAAGCCCCGCTGCGCGTCTGGAGCTGGCCGCCCGCGGCCATGCAGCAACGTCGGCGCTCAATGATTGGCCGGATACCGCGGCGCTTGTCGCCGCTGCGCTGAAGCCATTTCTCCCCGCCTCGCCGGCAAACCGCGAGGCTTCAGCACCATCAAATCAGGCCACTCAATGAGCGAACAGTTCGAAGCCCGTTGGCTCGCCCTCCGCGAGCGTGCGGATGCCGCGGCGCGCGCCCCCGG
>JBCBHB010000485.1:0-3011 GCA_038526025.1 Pseudomonadota bacterium | reverse complement strand
CTTCGAACTCACCTTAGACGAGACCGACCTCTTCCTCTTCGCCTGACGCCCTCAGACCCCGGACGGAATGTTCTGCGGATCGCGCTGGATACCCTTGGGCGCTGTCAGCGCCTTCCAGGTACTGAGGGCCTTGTGCGCCGAGGGGAAGGCGGGGCGCGGGATGAAGCGGCCGCGGCCGGGCTGCGGCTGGCTGTTCCGCCCCCAGGCCCAGATTACCTCCCCACGGCTCAGCGTGTAGCGCGCCTGGGCGGTCACCTCGATCCCTTCAAATACGTTGTAGTCGATGATCGACTTCTGGTTCGCGGGGCTGATGGTCTTCGAGATCGTCGGGTCCCAGACCACGATATCCGCGTCACCGCCCACGGTGATCGAGCCCTTCTTCGGGTAGATGTTGAGGATCTTGGCGATGTTCGTGGAGGTGACGGCTACGAACTCCTCGGGCGTGATCCGCCCCGTGTCGACGCCCTTGGTCCAGAGTACCGCGAGCCGCTCCTCCGTACCGCCCGTACCGTTGGGAATCTTGGTGAAATCGCCCACGCCCATGCGCTTCTGCTCGGTGGTGAAGGCGGCGTGATCGGTCGCGACGACCTGGAGCGAGCCCGCGGCAAGGCCGGCCCAGAGGCTGTCCTGGTGGCTCTTGTCCCGGAAGGGGGGAGACATCACGCGGCGGGCCGCATACTCCCAGTCCTGGTTGAAGTACTCGGTCTCGTCGAGCGTGAGGTGCTGGATCAGCGGCTCGCCGTAGACGCGCATGCCCTTCTGGCGCGCGCGCCGGATGGCCTCATGCGCCTGCTCGCAGGAGACATGGACGATGTAGAGCGGCACGCCCGCGGCATCGGCGATCATGATGGCGCGGTTGGCTGCCTCGCCCTCCACCTCCGGCGGGCGGGAGAAGGCATGGCCCTCGGGCCCGGTCAGCCCCTCGCTCATATACTTGGCCTGGAGGGCGGCGACGACATCCCCGTTCTCCGCGTGCACGAGCGGCAGGGCACCAAGCTCGGCGCAGCGCTGGAAGGAGGCGAACATCTCGTCGTCCTCGATCATCAGCGCGCCCTTGTAGGCCATGAAGTGCTTGAAGGTGTTCACCCCCATCTCCACGACCTTGGCCATCTCGTTGAAGATGGTCTCGGACCAGCCAGTGATGGCCATGTGGTAGCCGAGATCGACGCTGATCTGAGGGCCAGACTTTCGGTGCCAGTCGTTGACGGCGTTGACGAGCGACCCGTCCGGCCCGGGCAGCACGAAGTCGACTAGCATCGTGGTCCCGCCAGCCGCGGCTGCGAAGGTCCCGCTCTCGAAGGTCTCGGCGGCGTTCGTGCCCATGAAGGGCATCTCGAAATGCGTGTGCGGATCGATGCCCCCGGGGATCACATAGGCACCCGTCGCGTCGATCACCTCATCGCCCGAGAGGTTCTCGCCAACGGCCGCAACCGTCTCCCCTTCCACCAGCACATCCGCCACCCAGGCCCGGTCGGCGGTCACCACCGTCCCACCCTTGATCACCTTGCTCATGCCATCGTCCTCCGAGTTGCGCAGAGCGCTCGCGCCGTGTTGTCCCCGATCATGTTCCGGATCATTGCCGCGTCATCCAACGACCTCAGCGGTTTCGAGCACCGCCTTCAGCAGCACGTTGGTGCCCTTTTCGGCCCATTCGGGGGTGATTTCTTCGGCTTCGTTGTGGCTGAGGCCGTCGACGCAGGGGCACATGACCATCGCGGTGGGGGCGACGCGGTTGATCCAGCAGGCGTCGTGGCCGGCGCCGCTCACGATGTTCATGTGGCTATAGCCGAAATGCTCGGCGGCATCGCGGATGGCGGTCACACAGCCTTCGTCGAAGGCCGGCGGGTCGAAGCTGCCGGCGATCTCCTGCTCGAAGCTGCAGCCCAGCGCCTCGCAGATGCCAGGGGCCGCTTCGAGATACTTCGCGACCATGCGCTCCAGCACCTCGAGACGGTGCGAACGGAAATCGACGGTGAAGACCACGCGGCCGGGGATGATGTTGCGGCTGTTGGGGTAGACGTCGATATGGCCGATGGCGCCCACTGCATCGGGCTGCTCGGCCATGGCGATGTCGTGCACGAGCTCGGTGAGCTGGGCGAGGCCGCGCCCGGCGTTGCGGCGCATGCGCATCGGGGTGGAGCCCGTATGGCTCTCCTTGCCCGTCACGGTGCACTCGATCCAGCGAAGGCCCTGGCCGTGGGTGACGACGCCGATCTCCACCCCCTCCGCCTCGAGGATCGGGCCCTGCTCGATATGAAGCTCGAAGAAGGCGTGCATCTCGCGGGCGCCCACCTTCTCCTCGCCCTTCCAGCCGATGCCGGCCAGCGCCTCGCCGAACGTCACGCCCTGCGCATCCGTGCGGGCATAGGCCCAGTCCTGCGTGTGCACGCCCGCGAAGACGCCCGAGGCGAGCATGGGCGGGGCGAAGCGCGTGCCCTCCTCGTTCGTCCAGTTGACGACCACGATGGGCCGGCGGGTCTTCACGCCGAGCTCGTTGAGCGTCCGCACCATCTCGAGCGCGCCGAGCACGCCGAGCACGCCGTCGTACTTGCCGCCCGTGGGCTGGGTATCGAGGTGGCTGCCGACATAGACCGGGAGCGCCTCGGGGTCGGTGCCCTCGCGGCGGGCGAACATGGTGCCCATCTCGTCCGTGCCCATGGTCATGTCCTCTGCCTCGCACCAGCGCTGGAAGAGCGACCGGCCCTCGGCATCGGCCTCGGTCAGTGTTTGGCGATTGTTCCCGCCCGCGACACCGGGCCCGATCTTGGCCATCTCCATCAGGCTGTCCCAGAGCCGCGCGCCGTCGATCCTGAGATTGCTGCCGCTGCGCATGTCCTCGGGCATGGGGCTCTCCATCCTCGTCAAAGGGTCCAAGATCCGGACAGATCGCAAACCGGCTTGAACCGGTTTCCGCTTGACCGAACAGTCAACGCGACGCTACCGGCCAGACAGGACCGGTCAAGGGCAATCGGACGGCGTGGCGGGAGGATGGGATGGGTGCTTCGGGCGCA
>JBCBHB010000484.1:0-3018 GCA_038526025.1 Pseudomonadota bacterium | reverse complement strand
GGCGCGAGGAAGTAGTGGCCCGATTTCTCGAAGCCCGCCATCGGGAAAGGGTACGACGACGGCATGCGCGTCGCTGTCGAGCTCTGCAAGCTGATGGACCGCAACCCGGGCGCCAAGTTCTCCGATCTTCGGAAGGCGCTGCCGGTTGTGCACAACACGCCCACCATGTCCCCCTTCTGCCCGGACGAGGAAAAGTACGGCGTGATCGACCGGTTGCAGAAGAAGCTCGTTGCCATGGGCGATGCGGGCGAAAGCCTGGGGCCGCGTCGCATCACAGAGGTCGTCACGGTGAACGGCGCGCGGGTGATGCTGGAGAACGGCGCCTGGGCCCTGGTGCGCGCCTCGTCCAACACACCGAACCTGGTGGTGGTGTGCGAGAGCCCGGAGAGCCGCGAAGAGCTGCGCGCGATCTTCGAGGCTATCGACGCGGTGATCCGGACGGAGCCGACGGTCGGCGACTACGATCAGACCTTCTGAGCCCGCCGCTCACCGCGCCAGATCGTCGAGCAGGCCGTCCAGCGCGGCGAAGTGGTCCTCCCATCGCGGGCGCTCCCACTCGGCCAGCCGCGCGAGCTGCGCGTTTCGTCGGGGGGAGCCCGGCTGCGCGTAGTCCCGGATCGCCTTCAGCCAGCCCGGCCCGTCCTGTGGCGCGATCCATTCCGGCACGTCGCCGCCAAGCTCGCGAAGCGCGGGCAGATCTGCAGCGATCACCGGAACGCCGGCAGCGAGCGCTTCGCCAAGGGGCAGCCCGTAACCCTCCGCGAAGCTGGGGAACAACAGCGCCCGCGCCTCGGAGAGAAGGGCTGCCACGGCCCGGTCCTCGAGCCCGCTGTGCTCGAACACCGTACGCCCGACGATGTCGCTCCGGTCGAGCATCGCGATGGCCTGGTCCGCGGACCAGCCCCGGCGGCCGACGATGTGCAGGTGCGGCACATCCTGCGCGTCCACCCCCTCGGAGAGACCCCGCCAGAGCATCAGTGTGAGGATATGGTTCTTGCGTCCTTCGATCGTCCCGAGCTGCACGAAATGCCCGGCCCGCCCTGATGGCGATCGGGGAAGCGTCGCGCCCTCGGGTCCCACCGGCGGTACCACGCCAAGGGGGAGCACCGCCCCCTCAGGCAGCGCGCGCCCGTTCAGCTCGGCATAGGCCTGCACACCCCGCCGCGTCGCTTCGGAATTGTAGACGATGAGGTGGGCGCCCAGCGCTGCGTCGAGCCTGCGCCTGAACCGCCGTGCAGCCTCCTCCCGCGCGAACTCCGGATGCGTGATCGGGATGAGGTCGTGGAGGAGCACGACGGGCGCGACATCCGCCGAACTGAGCGCCTGCAGGAGCGCTTGCGACAGGTTCTCATGCCCGACATTGAGCCAGACCGCACCGCCAGGGGCCAGCTTGCGGAGGTTCTCGCCGAGCCGCCTGCCCGCCAGTGGCAGCCGATACGTGGCGGCGCGGCGAAGCGCGGAGGCGGCGAGGCGCTGCTCAGGGGACTGCCACCGCGCCAGCCGCGCCCGAATGTCTGGTGCCACCGGTGTTCCACCCCGCAGCGCTGCCGCCAGCTTCCGCGCGCGCGGAGGCGGCACGAGGTAGAGCCGCGCGCCAAACGTGCCGGCACCATCGGCCCCTTCGCCACCGATCCGCGCCGCAAGCCAAGCGCCTGCCGGCCGGTTCACTGCCCAATCCAGATAGGCCTGCTCGACCCGGTCGATCCCCGTGGGCCGCTGCAGACCTGCGCGCAAGAGCGATCGGGTGATGTCGAGGAAGACCGCCGGGGCCTCGCGGCGGGACGCGTCTGTTGCTGCGTCGGTCAACGGGTCCCCGCCCCCGCCCAAAGACGTCATCTGCGGGGACCCTTAATCATCCTGCGGTAGGCGGGCCCGGGGATCAGGCCGCCATGTCGTCCGCGCTTAGGCTGCGCAGGAAGTCGGCGAACTCCGCGCCGAGATCGTCGCGCATGAGCGCGAACGCAACGGTGGCCTGCAGGAAGCCCTGCTTCGAGCCACAGTCGTACCGCCGGCCCTTGAAGCGGAAGCCCGTCACGCCGCCAGGTGCATCGACCTGTGCAGCGATCGCGTCGGTCAGCTGGATCTCGCCGCCAGCACCGGTCTCCTTGCGGTCGAGGTGCCGCATCACCTCGGGCGTGAGAATGTAGCGCCCGATGACGGCCGTGTTCGATGGCGCCGCCTCCGGCTTCGGCTTCTCGACCATGCCGTTGACCTCGACAACCGCCCCCTTGTCCTCACGAATGGCGAGGGTGCCGTAGGCGGAGATCTTGTCCTTCGGCACGTCCACGGCTGCGACCATGCAACCGCCGAGGCCGCGGGCCTCGTAGGCCTCGACCATCTGCGCCATGCAGCCCTTCGGTCCCTTGATCACATCGTCGGGCAGGATCACCGCAAACGGCTCATCCCCCACAAGACGGCGGGCGCACCAGACAGCGTGGCCAAGGCCGAGCGCCTCCTGCTGGCGAATATAGGCGATGGCGCCCGAGGGCATGGTGGCGTTGCGCACCTCGGCCAGGAGCTTGTCCTTACCCTTCTCCTCGAGCGTCTGCTCAAGCTCGGCATGCCCGTCGAAGTAATCCTCGAGCGAGGACTTGCCCCGCGCGGTGACGAAAATGAACTCGGTGATCCCGGCTTCGCGCGCCTCGTCGATCGCGTACTGGATCAGCGGGCGATCGACCAGCGGCAACATTTCCTTCGGCATCGACTTCGTGGCGGGCAGGAAGCGCGTGCCCATGCCGGCGACGGGGAAGACCGCGGTGCGGACAGGTTGCGGCATCGGATGTCCTCTCGTTCTTGGGCGCCACCGCGCTTGGCGCGTGGCAGGCTCCGCCGTGCTGGGCTGTGCTGAACGCAGCCTAGCCGGCCGTGCGATAACATAGCGTGACGATGGTTATTGACAGCAGTGAGGCCGAAACGCGGACACCGCCTCATTCGATCCCGCGCGCGCGAAGTGCCGTCTCAACACGCGGCACGTCCTCCGGGGTGTTCACTTGCCAGAACGCTGCGCCACGCCATTCG
>JBCBHB010000483.1:0-3018 GCA_038526025.1 Pseudomonadota bacterium | reverse complement strand
CTCACGGCATCCTCCTTGTGGTCGCCGCCCGGCACAACACCGCCCTGAGGCCGCGTTGACAGCCTCCGGGCCGCCCAATACATCCCCGATGTCGCGGTGGGCGGGGGTGCCCGTCCGCGCGTGTGGCGGAGACTTAGCGGCTACCGCGGCGGGAGGGCAAGCGCAGGCGCGCCACGGTGTGCAGCGGCGGTTTGCCCCCCCTCAACGCGGCAGAATGGCAACGCCGGCGGCTCTGGCCCCGGCCCCGAACCGCCCATGGGGCATCAGACGGGATAGGCTTATGATCGGTTTCGGCGGCATTGCGAAGCGCCTTTTCGGCACGACGAACGACCGCAAGGTGAAGGCGATGCGCAGCCGCGTTGCTGCCATCAATGCGCTGGAGGCGGACTTCCAGGCGCTAACGGACGATCAGATCCGCGCGAAGACGGACGAATTCAAGCAGCGCCTGGAGAACGGCGAAAGCCTCGACGACCTGCTGCCGGAAGCCTTCGCCAATGTGCGCGAGGCAGCGCGCCGCTCGCTCGGCCTGCGCCCCTTCGACGTGCAGCTCCTCGGCGGCATGGTGCTGCACGAAGGCAAGATCAGCGAGATGAAGACGGGCGAGGGCAAGACGCTCGTCGCCACCATGCCGGTCTATCTTAACGCGCTCACCGGCCGCGGCGTCCACGTCGTCACGGTGAACGACTACCTCGCCCGGCGCGACGCAGAGTGGATGGGCAAGGTCTACGGCTTCCTCGGCATGACCACGGGCGTGGTCGTCCCCGGCCTCGACGATGCGCAGCGCAAGGAAGCCTATGCCTGCGACGTCACCTACGCGACGAACAACGAGCTCGGCTTCGACTATCTGCGCGACAACATGAAGTTCCGGCTGGAGGACATGGCCCAGCGCGGCCACGCCTTCGCCATCGTGGACGAGGTCGACTCGATCCTGGTCGATGAGGCGCGGACGCCGCTGATCATCTCCGGCCCGGTCGAGGAGAAGGCCGAGCTCTACAATGCCTGCGACGAGGTGATCCCGCATCTCGAGGAGAGCGACTTCGAGTTGGACGAAAAGCAGCGCGCCGTGACGCTGACGGACGAGGGCAACGAGACGGTCGAGCGGCTGCTGCAGGAACGGGGCATGCTCTCGGAGGAGCAGTCGCTCTACGACCCGCAATCGGTCAGCCTCGTGCACCACATCAACCAGGCGCTTCGGGCCCACAAGCTCTTTCAGAAGGACAAGGACTACATCGTCAAGTCCAACAAGGTCGTGATCATCGACGAGTTCACGGGCCGCATGATGGAAGGCCGGCGCTATGGCGACGGGCTGCACCAGGCGCTGGAGGCGAAGGAACGCGTGGCGATCCAGCCGGAGAACCAGACCCTCGCGAGCGTGACCTTCCAGAACTACTTCCGCCTCTACGACAAGCTGGCGGGCATGACCGGCACGGCGCTGACCGAGGCCGAGGAATTCCAGTCGATCTACGGGCTCGATGTGCTGGAGATCCCGACCAACCTGCCCATCGCGCGCCAGGACGATGACGATCAGGTCTACCGCACCGCCGCTGAGAAGTCGGCCGCCATCGTGGAGGCGATTGCCGACGCGGTGCGCCGCGGCCAGCCGGTCCTCGTGGGCACCACCTCCATCGAGAAATCCGAACAGCTCTCGGCCATGCTGAAGGACGCCCAACTCCTCGGCACCATCGCCGAGCGGCTGAAGGCGGAGCGCCAGCGGATTTCGGAGATGAAGCCCGCCGAGCAGGAACGCAGCGCGGAGCGGGCCGCCCATCTCGACGCGATGGTGAGCTACCTCGGCGAGATCGCCAGGCAGGGTGGGATCCCCCACCAGGTGCTGAACGCGCGCTATCACGAGCAGGAGGCGCAGATCGTCGCCCAGGCCGGCCGCCCCGGCACCGTTACCATCGCGACCAACATGGCCGGCCGCGGCACCGACATTAAGCTCGGCGGCAACGCGGAGATGATGATCGCCGACGCCATCGCCGAGGCGCCCGAAGAACAGCACGCCGAGATCGCCGCCCGCATCGAATCGGAGGTCGATCACGGCAAGGCCCGGGCGCTCGACGCCGGCGGCCTCTGGGTCATCGGCACGGAGCGGCACGAGAGCCGGCGCATCGACAACCAGCTCCGCGGCCGTTCGGGCCGCCAGGGCGACCCCGGCCGCTCCTCCTTCTTCCTGAGCCTGCAGGACGATCTCATGCGCATCTTCGGGTCGGACCGGCTCGACTCGATGCTGCAGCGTCTCGGGCTCGAGGAAGGCGAGGCCATCATCCATCCCTGGGTGAACAAGGCCATCGAGAAGGCGCAGGGCAAGGTCGAAGCGCGCAACTTCGACATGCGCAAGAACCTGCTGAAGTTCGACGACGTGATGAACGACCAGCGCAAGACGATCTTCGAGCAGCGTCGCGAGATCATGGAGTCCGACGATCTCTCCGAGACGGTTTCGGACATGCGCCACACGGTGATCGAGGAACTTGTCACCCGCCACATCCCCAAGAAGGCCTATGCCGACCAGTGGGATACCGAGGGCCTCGAGAAGGAAGCGCAGGACGTGCTCGTGACCGACCTGCCGGTCGCCGCCTGGGCGGCCGAGGAAGGCGTGGACGACGAGACACTGCTGGAGCGGCTGACCGAATATGCCGACGGCGTGATGAACCAGAAGGAGGCGGAGATCGGCGGCGAGACCATGCGCCAGATCGAAAAGCAGGTCCTCCTCCAGATCCTCGACCATCACTGGCGCGAGCACCTCGTGATGCTCGACCAGCTCCGCTCCGTGATCGGCCTGCGCGGCTATGCCCAGCGCGACCCGCTCAACGAATACAAGTCCGAAGCCTTCCAGCTCTTCGAATCGCTCCTCGCCCGCCTGCGCACGGATGTGACGCGGCAGCTCATGGCCGTGCGTCTCGTCTCGCCGGAGGAGCAGGCCGAGCGGGAGCGGATGATGCGCGAGGCCGCCGATCGCATGCGCCGCCAGGCTGCGCAGGCCGCTGCCGCCTCGGCCCCCGGCGCCGAGGTGCTGGC
>JBCBHB010000482.1:0-3018 GCA_038526025.1 Pseudomonadota bacterium | reverse complement strand
ACCCGTCCCGAAAGTGCGGTGGCCTATCTTTCAGCTTCGGAGGGTAAGGGTGAGGCGGCTAGCCCCCTGCCCAAACCTCTTCATACACCGTATTCACTGCGGCCGCTTCCCGCGCCGTCCCGTATTCGGCCACCGCCAATTCCCGCCCGCGTTCGGACGCTGCCGCATGGCTCTCGCTATCGCTCAACAGCCGCCGACAGGCCTCTGCCGCGGTCACCGGGTCGTCGCGGGGCACGACTTTCCCCGTGGTGCCCTGCGCCGAAAAGGCCTGGAAATAGCCGGTATCGCTGGCCACGAAGGGCACGCCGGACGCCATCGCCTCTAACGGGGCCATGCCGTAGCCCTCGTAGCGGGGCAGGTTGACCAGAAGCGACAGTGCGCGGATCAGGCCGGGCATGGCGTCGGGGCCGATCTCGCCAGGAAACAGAATGCGGTCTGATAGCCCGGCGGTCGCGATGCGGGCCTTTAGGTCGGCCTCGAAACTGGCGTGTTCGCTGGCGGCGCGGCCGATCACCAGGGCGGTTGTGTCAGGCATCTCGGGCAAGAGCGCCAGCATCGTGTCGACGAAGATGTCCGTGCCTTTTTCGGGTCGGATCCGTCCGACCGTTGCGATTCCGCGCGTTCCGGGGTGGCCGGTGGCGGCCCAGGCGCTGGCGCGGTCTTCCGGGGGGTGAAACCGGTCGGTATCGACGCCGTGAGGGACGATCGCGCGGACGTTGGGAACGAAGCTGGCGGCTTCTTCCGAGGTGGCGATGACCGCGTCCATGCGTGAGATCAGCCAGCGGGGGAGTGCTGAGTGGCGACGGATCGCGGCGGAGGTGAAGACGATCTTCACGGGCAGGCGCAACACGTCGCGGGCCCAGAGCGCAGTGCGCATCTCGGGGTTGCGGCGGACGTGCCAGATGGCGAAGGGGCGGTTTCCCGGTGCGGTGCGCGAGAGGCGAAGGGCCGCTGACCGCGGGATCGGGTCGGGGCAGCCGGGCAGCGGTTGGCCGACGAGGGCGAGGTCGTGGGTGAGCGCCTGTTGCCGGGCGACACCAGCGGCGGTGGCGGAGACGCCGGTGAAATTGCGGTTGAAATTGGTGACGTAGAGCTCTGGCATTAAGCTGGCTCGTTGAGCAGGAGGTCCAGCCTGTCAGCCACATCTTTCCGGATATCAAGGCGCTCCTGGCTGAAGGCCCGGGCTGCGGTACGCATGGCTTCCAGTTCGGTGGGATCGCGGAGGGCGGCTAGCGCGGCTGTGAGCTGTTTGGCGCTTTTCACTTCGCGGGCGGCGCCCTTGGCGGTGAGGGTTTCGTAGGTCTGGGCCGCATTGGCAACATGGGGGCCGTGCAGGACAGCGCATCCGAATTGTGCGGGTTCAAACGGGTTGTGGCCGCCCACGGGAGTGAGCGAGCCGCCGAGGAAGACGATGGGCGACAGGGCGAACCAAAGGCCCAATTCGCCGAGGGTGTCGGCGAGGTAGATCTGGGTTTCGGTGCCCGGGTCTTCGCCTTTGCTGCGCTGGGCGATGCGGCGGCCTTGGGCGCGGAGCAGGTCGGCGATGGCGTCACCGCGCTCGGGGTGGCGAGGGGCAAGGATCAGGAGTGCGTCGGTCGTGTGAGCCTCGGCCACGATTTCCTCTTCGCCGGGATGGGTGGAGGCGGCGATCCAGGTGGGTCGGTCGCCGATCAGCGCCTTGAGCCGGGCCAGATCCGCCGCATCGACGGGCAGATGGTCAGAGGCGGCTTTGAGGTCGCCACTGACGCTGATGCGGGCGGGGTCGGCGCCGAGGGCGATGAGCGCGTCGGCGGTGGGTTGGGTCTGTGCGATGAGAGTGGCAAAGCGGGTGAGGAGCATCTTGGCGCTCGCGCCCATCTTGGCCCAGCGGTGGTGGGACCGCTCCGACAGGCGCGCGTTGATCAGGGCGAGCGGGATGCCTTTTGCGTGGGTTTCGATGATGAGGCGGGGCCAGAGCTCGCTTTCGACGAAGACGGCCAGCGTGGGCTGCCAGTGGGCGAGGAAGGCGGCGACAGCGCCGGGTGTGTCGAGGGGGGCGAACTGATGCGCGGTCCGCGCAGGGCGGCGATCCGCGATGAGCCGGGCAGAGGTGACGGAGACGGATGTGATCAGGAAATGAGCGCCCGGGTGGCGGTCGCCCAAGTCGCGGATCAGGCCAAGAATCGACATGGATTCGCCGACGCTGACGGCGTGGAACCAGATCAGGGGGCCTGTCGGCCGCGCCTCGGTCGGCTGGCCAAACCGTTCGGCGATGCGGCCCGCCTCAACGCCCGCGGCGCGCAATTTCCGAGTGACGAACAGGCGGAGGGCCGGAGCGGCCAGCGCGGTCAGCGTGGCATAGGCGCGGTAGAGCCCGCCGGGCGCCGGGGGGGTCATCAGCCGCCCGTGTGGCTCATATGGCGGGGCATCTGGCCGTCGAGCGCTTGACGCGAATAGTCGAAATCATGGCCCTTGGGCTTGCGGGCGATGGCGGCGCGGATCGCGTCTTCCAGGGGCGCGTCGTGGTCGTGGGCGCGCAAGGGCGCGCGCAGGTCAGCCATGTCTTCCTGGCCGAGGCACATGTACAGCTCGCCGGTGCAGGTCAGGCGCACGCGGTTGCAGCTTTCGCAGAAATTGTGCGTGAGCGGTGTGATGAAGCCGATCTTCTGGCCGGTTTCTTCCAGCCGGACGTATCGCGCGGGGCCGCCGGTGCGTTCGGCCAGATCGGTGACGGTGTACTGTTCGGCCAGACGGGTGCGCAGGTCTTTCAGCGACCAGTACTGGCCCAGACGGTTTTCGTTGCCGATATCGCCCATTGGCATGACCTCGATCCAGGTCAGATCCATGTCGCGGTCGGCGCACCAGTCGGTGAGAGTGAACAGTTCATCCTCGTTAAAGCTTTTGAGGGCGACGGCGTTGATCTTGACACGCAGGCCCGCGGATTGGGCGGCGTCGATGCCTTTGAGGACTTGGGGCAGGCGGCCCCAGCGGGTGATGTCGGCGAATTTCGTCTCGTCCAGGGTGTCGAGGGAGACGTTG
>JBCBHB010000481.1:0-3019 GCA_038526025.1 Pseudomonadota bacterium | reverse complement strand
GCCACGGTCGAACCAGGTCTGCGCCTGAGCATTCGCTGCGGTCACCTCCCGGGAAGAGGGACCGACGTCAAAGGGATAATCCATGGTTACGCCCTCCTTGCCGTTGCGTCGCGTCTCAGTACCATCGGGAAGGCTCGAAACGCGCGTCAATTGCGCGACAATCCTTCGACCAGGCAGAGGCGGGCCTTGCCACGACTCGGTAAGTCGTCCCAGTCTTGTGATCACAAAGCGCAGGGCGCGGGCCCCGTGCTGGTTTTTGCACCCGATCAGGACCGGACCAATGGCCGACGACATGCTCACCAATGCGCAGACACGCGACCTCGAGGCGCTGCTGCACCCGTACACGAACGCGGCCTATCACCGTAAAGTGGGCGCCCACCTCATCGAGGGCGGCTCGGGCGTGCATGTGTGGGACGACCAGGGACGCCGCTTTATCGAAGGCATGGCGGGCCTCTGGTGCTGCGGCCTCGGCTTCGGGGACGATGAGCTGATCGAGGCGGCGCAGGAACAGCTGGCGCGTCTGCCCTACTACCACCTCTTCGGCGGCCGCACCCATGAGCCGGCCATCGAGCTTGCCGAGAAGATCAAGGATCTCTTCCCGGTCCAGATGGCGCGCGTCTTCTACTGCTCCAGCGGTTCCGAGGCGAACGACACGCAGGTCAAGCTCCTCTGGTACATGAACAACGCCCTTGGCCGGCCGGAGAAGAAGAAGATCATCAGCCGCAAGAAGGGCTATCACGGCGTGACGCTGGTGAGCGCGTCGATGACCGGCCTGCCCGTGAACCACGGCAGCTTCGATCTGCCCTTCGACTTTATCAAGCACACGACCACGCCCCACTACTGGCGCGAGGCGCAGGAGGGCGAGACGGAGGCGGAGTTCGCGCTGCGCCTGGCGGCGGACCTCGATGCCCTCATCGAAGCTGAAGGGCCGGAGACGGTTGCAGGCTTCATCGCCGAGCCGGTGATGGGCGCGGGCGGCGTCATCATCCCGCCGCAGGGCTATTTCGAGGCCGTCGGCGCGGTGCTCGAGAAGCACGACGTGATGTGGATCGACGATGAGGTGATCTGCGGCTTCGGGCGGACCGGCAACTGGTTCGGCGCCGAGACCTTCAACATGCAGCCGACCAGCGTGAGCATGGCGAAGCAGCTCACTGGCGGTTACGTGCCCCTCTCGGCCGTTGCGATGAACAAGGAGATGGCGGAGGCCATCGAGGCAGAGAGTTCCAGGCACCCCAGCCTCGGCCACGGATTCACCTATGGTGGCCATCCGCTAGGCTGTGCGGTGGGTGTGAAGACCCTCGAGATCTATCAAAAGCGCGACATTCTCGGCCATGTCCGCCGGGTGGCGCCGCTCTTCCAGACCCATGTCCGCCGCTATGCCGATCATCCGCTGGTTGGCGAGGCGCGCGGGGTTGGCCTTCTGGGCGCACTCGAACTCTGCCCGAACAAGGCGACACGGGCGACGTTCGCGACCCCGGGCAAGGTGGGCAAGTACATGGCCGACGAGCTGCTCAAGCACGGCGTCATCCTGCGCGCCATCGGCGATACGCTGGCCTTCTGCCCGCCGATGGTGATCAGCGAGGACGAGATCGAGCAGCTCTTCGCGCCGATCGAGACCGCCCTCGACGCGACCCATGCCTGGGCGAAGGCGGAAGGCCTGATGGGCTAGCAACATGCTGTCGCCGGCCCCTGGGTTGGGGCCGGCACAATCGCCGCCCGAGGTGCAGTTGTGGCGATTCGCGGGCAGTAGCACCCCAATCTGCACGCGATGCCCAAACTGTCCCAAATTAAGTCATTGTTATTGGTAAACATTTTAGTGTTGGAGCGGCCGGCCGTACAATCTCGGCGAAGGCCTTGATCCGGCCACCCTCCTCTCCCACAACTGTCGGGGGAGCTGGAGGTGAGTATGCTTACCACGAGGACGGTCCTTGAGATCGCGTCAGCGACGGTGTTTTGCGTCTGCGTCCAGATGCTGCTGGGTCACATTCCGGTCCCTGCCGAGCTAGGGGTCGGCAGCGTGAAGATTGCCGTCGCCGTGTCGGCGCTGTTCACCGCAGCCACGATCTTCAGCCGCCTCAACACGCTCCGCATGCAGCATCTGGCTGTCGCGATCGGCCTTGTGGGGGTAGTGCTCTCGGCCGATGTCCTGATCGGCGAAGATTCCACCCAGAACGCCGATAACGGCATCAGCACCGAGCAACTGCTCGAGCGCTTCGTGCCCGCACCCCACCGCTGCATCGCGGATCGCTGCGTCGGCTGATACCCTCCCACATTCCCTCTGCTCTAACATTCCGGTTGCCCTTTCGGCTCTTGATTGAAACCCTGCGCGGGCGGTTTCAACCGGGAGAGGCATTGATATGACGAGGTACTCACGTTTCGCGCGCTGCGCGATTGGCGCCCTGCTGGCCATACCGCTTGGTGGCCTCATGGCCGCGTCGCCGGGCGTCGCCACCGCTGGCGCAGTGCTGGACAGCATTGTGGAGCGTAAGGTAATCCGCTTCGGCTATCGGACCGATGCACCGCCTTTCTCCATGAGCGCCGACGGCCGCCCCCAGGGCTATAGCATCGACCTTTGCGGCCGCGTCGCGGGTGCCATCCTCGAGACGTCGGGGCTCCAGGAGCTTACCGGCACCTTTACCGCAGTCGAGGCGGAGGACCGCTTCGATGCGCTCGAAGAGGGGCGGATCGACGTTCTCTGCGGGCCGACGACGGCTACGCTCTCCCGGCGCGAGAAGGTTTCGTTCACCATCCCGGTCTTCGCGACCGGCGTGGGTGCGATGCTCGCCGCCGGCGCCCCCCCGGCCCTGGCCAACCCGCTGATGGATGCGCTGCCCGGCTCATTGCCGGAGGGCGCGATCGCTGATGCGCTCTCGGGCCGGACGCTCGGTGTGCGGGCGGGCACCACGGCGGAGAGCTGGCTGATGGCGGGCGAGGGCGGCTCGCTCGGCGATGCACGGATCGTCACCTTCGGCGACCGCCGCCGCCCCGGCCAGATGATCGTCGAAGGTGACGATCCGTG
>JBCBHB010000480.1:0-3021 GCA_038526025.1 Pseudomonadota bacterium | reverse complement strand
ATTGACGGCGCACCCCGCGGGAACGCTGTAGAAAACGATGTCGGCGACCGCGAGCGGTACAACCGCCGTCAGAACCCCGGCAATCAGGTAGGTCTTGATTGCCGTGCCCATGCGCCACCGGGCCTTCATGCGCCCTTGCCACCCAGTTCAGGGCGCAGACGCAGTGTGACTGAGCGCCGACGCCGCTTTGTCCGGGGGCTGATGAAGGCGTTTCCGCTCACTCGCCCGGCTCAGGCTCCTCGATCGCGTGGCGCTGGAGGAGGGGGACCTGGAGCAGCATGAAGACGAGGGTGATGGGAATGTTGGCGAAGGTCTTGAAGCTGACCCAGAAGTCGGTCGACTGCGTGCGCCAGACCGCCTCGTTGAGGAGCGCCATGAAGATGAAGAACGCACACCAGCGCTGCGTGAAGATCATCCAGCCGCGGTCGTCCATCTGGAGCGCCTCGGCCATCAGGTAGCGGATGTAGCTGCGCCCCTGCAGAAGCCCGATGCCGAGCGCCAGCGCGAAGAGGCCGTTCACGATGGTCGGCTTCATCTTGATGAAGGTCTCGTCCTGCAGCCAGAGCGTGAGGCCGCCGAAGACCACCACCACGATCGCCGTCACCACCGCCATGCGCGGCAGCGCCCGCGTCAGCCACCAGGAGGCGGCGAGCGAGATCGAGATGGCCACCATGAAGAGGGCGGTCGCGACAAAGAGCGGGCCGCTGTCGCCCGTCATCGCCGGCGTCTCGGCCAGCGGCCCCAGCAGGCCGGCGACGGGCCCCCATTCCAGGATCTCCCGCCCCCACTGGAACGACAGGAAGAAGACGGCCAGGGGGCCGATCTCCAGCGCGGGCTTCAGGAGCGGATGTTGGTCGGGCGTCTCGGTCATGCCCCCGCACCTAATCGCTCTGCACGCCCCTGTCACCCGTCGGCATGCGCCGAACGCTGGCGGACGAGGCCCCCGCCCGGCACATGGCGCTTGCAGCCTGGCCCGGGCTCCCGCTACGCCGGCCTGCGCGACAGGCCCGCCGGGCGCGTTCTGCGTCCGGCACCCGCCGCTCCCACCGTGAGGCGATACGCATGGCGACCGTCCTTGCCGTCCTGGCCGATCCGATCCTGCCGGTCTTCGCGATCATGGCCCTCGGCTACGCCATGGGCCTGCTCGGCGTGACGAGCCAGGAAGACGCGCGGCGGATCAACCGCTTCGCCATGATGATCTTCCTGCCCGTGCTGATCTTCGGGCTGCTGGCCGAGGCGCCGGTGGAACGTTTTGCCCTCGTTCCCGTCCTCGCCTATGCGCTGGTGCAGGTGGTGATCTTCGCGGCGGGCTACTGGGCGTCGCGCCGGCTGCTGGGGCGGGACCGGGCGGAATCCTTCCTGCTCGCCTTCTGCGGCATCTTCGCGAACAACGCCTTCTTCACGCTGCCCATCGCGGTCTTCCTCTACGGCGCAGAGGACGTGCTGCCGATCACCGAGATCATCATGCTCGACTCGACGGTGACCTTCGCGGGCTCGATCGTGGCGCTGCAGCTGATTGCGGACGGGCGCGCCTCCGTCCCCGCGGTCGCCCGCGCCATCCTGCGTTCACCGGTGGTCGTGGCGATCGTTCTCGGGCTTGCCTTCGCACTCTCGGGCCTGTCGATGCCCGGGCCCGCCGCCACCTTCATTGCCTTCAACGGATCGGCCGCAGCCCCGATGGCGCTCTTCTCGCTCGGTATCGTGCTCTCCGCCACGCGCTTCTCGGCCGACCCCGCGGTGCTGGCCTTCTCGGCCGTGAAGCTCGTGGTCTTCCCCTGCGCCGTGGCCCTGGCACTTCTGGCGGCGGGCGCGGTTCTGGGCCCGATGGCAGAGGCTGATCCGCGCTTCGTGCTGGCGGCGGCGGGGCCCTCGGGAACCATGGCCTTCAGCCTCGCCCTTCTCTACGGCGTGCGCACCGAGACCATCGCGCAGATCGTGATCTGGACCAGCGTGCTCAGCCTCGTGAGCCTCGCCCTGCTCGCCTGACCCTTCGCGATCTTAGGCCGCCGTCAATCGTCTGCTGCTACTCGGCGCTGGATGCAGGCGGAGGGTGAAGATGCTGGACAGCTGGGCGATCCGCAGCCGGGTGAGTTTTGGTTTCGCACTGGCGCTGGCGCTGATCGCCGCGCTCGCGGTGATCGGCAGCCTGGTCACCCTGCAGCTTGGTGGCACGTTGGACCGCTACGGCGCGGCCGCAGGCAAGACCCTGGCGATTGAGCAGCTGGCTTCCAAGGTCGGTGAAGCACGGCTGCAGGCTCTGAAATACCGCCTCGCGCCCGATGAGGCGGTGGCCGGGCGCGTGGAGGCGGCGGTCGCCAAAGTGGTCGAGCAGTCCCGGCAGATCGCGGAGGTGGACGCGCGCTTCGTCGATGATGCCCGCGCTTATGGTGACGCCTTTCAACGCCTCCGCCAGCTCCGCACCCGGCAGGTGGCCGAGTTCGAGGCGCTGGAACGCGCCGAGGACACGCTTCAGGCTACGCTGGATGCGGCGGCGCGGAAGACCTTCTTCAGCGGTGGCGCTCAACCGGCGTTCCAGGCGGGCGTGGCGCAGAAGGCCTTCATCCGCGCCGCACTTGCCGCGGAACGCTTCGCACGCACCGCCGACCCCGCCGATTTGGAGCGCTCGGCCGCGAGCATCGCGGCGGGTGAGACCGCCATTCAACGGCTTGACGACTTGATGCAGTGGGGCGGCGAGGGCGACACCGCCGCGATCCGCGAGGCGGTGTCGGCCTTCCGGGAACCGCTCGATGCCGTGTTTCGGCTGGTGGCGGAAGAGCAGAAGGTACAGTCGGAAGAGCTCGATGTTCTCGGGCCGCGCATGCACGGCACCCTGGTGGCGGTTACCGAAACCATCGTGGCGGCACAGGCGAGTATGAGTGACGGTGCGGAGACCCTGAGCGACATTGCCGCCGTCGGGATGCCGGCCATCGGCGTGGTCGCCGCCGTGCTCGCGGTTCTGGGGGCGGTTTTGGTCGGCGGTTCCATCGCCCGCGCCGTTGCCGCGCTGGCGGAGACGACCGA
>JBCBHB010000479.1:0-3029 GCA_038526025.1 Pseudomonadota bacterium | reverse complement strand
GATGATCTATGACAGCCCAGAGGCCTATCTCTACGCGCCGCGCAAGGCCGTGGCGCTCATCGGCATGTCGGGCCTCGGCAAGACCTGCACGGCGGCGATGCTGCGCGACAGCGGGGACTGGTTTCACTACAGCATCGATTACCGCATCGGCACCCGCTACATGGGCGAGCACATCACCGACAATGTGAAGCGCGAGGCCATGAAGGTGCCGTTCCTGGCCGAACTCCTGAAGTCGGACAGCATCTATATCGCGTCCAACATCACCTTCGAGAACCTGGCACCCCTCAGCACCTATCTCGGCAAGCCCGGCAACCCGGAGAAGGGCGGCATTCCCTTCGCCGAGTATCTGAAGCGCCAGCGCGAACATCGCGAAGCAGAGATCTCAGCACTGCTCGACACCGGCCTCTTCCGCGGCAAGGCGGAGGACATTTACGGGTACGCGCATTTCCTGGCGGATACCGGCGGCTCGATCTGCGAGGTCGTGGACCCGACCGATCCTGCAGACCCGGTCCTGACCGCGCTTTCCTGCGAAACGCTGATCGTGCAGATCCGCGGGAACGAGACGCTGGAGGAGGAGCTTTGCAGCCGTTTCGAGCGAGCGCCGAAGCCCATGTATTATCCGGAGCCCTTGCTCCTGCAGCTCTGGGCTGCGTTCTGCGACGCGCATGGCTACTCGGCCGAGGAAGCGGACGCGAAGGTCGACCCCGATGCCTTCATCGCCCACGGCTTCAGGACGCTGCTGAACCAGCGCGTGCCGCGCTACGACGCGATCGGCGAACGGTGGGGCGTGGTGGTCGATGCAGCGGAGGTTGCTGCCCTCCGCACGGCCGACGACTTCGATGCGCTGATCGCCGATGCGATCCGGCGACGCCATGCGCCGATGCGCGCAGAAGCCACTGGCTGAAGACGTCTTCCGCGGATACTCTCGATACGTCGGGGAGGTTCGCATGGCGACGATTTACGAGAAGTACGGTGGCTTTGCCGCCATCAACAGAGCGGTATTGGCGTTCTACGAGAAGGTGCTCGACAGCGACGTGATCGGGGACAGGTTCGAGAATGTGCGGATGGACCGCCTGATCGACCATCAGACGAAGTTCCTCGCCTCGCTTCTCGGCGGCCCGGCATCGTCCTCGCCGGAGCATCTGCGCCAGGTCCACCATCCGCTGCGGCTCACGGAAGAGGAGTTCGCGGAGATGGCGGTGTTGCTGCGCGAGACGCTCGAGGAGCACGGCTTCGCGGAACCCGACGTGGCCACGGTGATCGACATCGTGGAAGGGCATCGCCGCAACATCCTGCCCCCGGGCGGCGCCAACGGATGAGCGTCGACGCGATCCGGGACCGCCTGCTCGCCAATGTGGGCGTGGGCGTCGCGGTCGTCCACGCTGAGACGCTGGGCTTCGTCTTCGACAATCCTGCCTTCGCGCAGTGGTTCCCCTGCCCCGAAGGCGCCGAAGGCTGCACGCTGGCCGAGAGGCTCCCGGAGCTCGACATCGAGGCGATGCGCGCCTCGGTGGCCGAATGGACACCCTACCGCACCGAGATCGGCGTGAAGCGCAAGCGGCGCCGGCTCTCGATCGACATCACGGTCTGGGCCGTTGCGGGGGATGCCGGCCTGCTCGTTGTCGAGGCCGCAAACATCACCCGCATCCGCGAACTCGAGGCGATGATCGACAGCTACGCCAAGATGGTGGAGCGCAACACGCGCGAGATCGAACGCGAAAAGGATCGCGCGGAACGGCTGCTCCTCAACATCATGCCGCGCGACGCCTATGACGAGTTCAAGACCTATGGGGTCGTGACACCGCAGCACTACCCGGAGGTCTCGGTCGTGTTCCTAGACTTCGTGGGCTTCACCAAGTTCGCCGCCGAGAACGACCCGACCGTGACCCTGGGCGAGCTCAACGACGTGTTCACGGCGTTCGACAGGATTACGGAGCAGTTCGGCTGCGAGCGGATCAAGACCATCGGGGACGCCTACCTCGCTGTCTCGGGCATGCCATCGTCGAACCCGGACCATGCCCGCTGCATCGCCCGCTGCGCGACGCGGTACCTGAAATACATCGAGCGTCGGAACATGAGCCACCAGCACCGTTGGCGCGCCCGGGTGGGGCTGGCAACGGGCGCTGCGGTGGGCTCGGTCGTCGGGCTGCAGCGCTATGTCTACGACGTGTTCGGCCCGGCGGTGAACATGGCCTCGCGGCTGCAGACGCTGGCGGAGCCGATGCAGATCCTTGCCCATGGCTCGATGCGCGAGGACCTGCTGCAGGAGTTCACGGTGGTGTCCGCCGGCACGCGCGAGATCCGGGGCTACGGGCCGGAGCCGCTGATCGAGATCACCGGCGGCACACCTTAGGCAGCGTTATGCGGCCTGAGCCGTAAGATCGCCACGTGCCGGATAGTTGTTCTCCGTGACGAACTTCAGACCGCTGAGAAGGGCCGCGAAGTCCGGGCGCGTGAAGGGCGCGCTCTGCACCTGAACGAAAAAGATGGTGCCCTCTGGGTCGATCACGACCAGGCCGGGTTCGGAGAAAACGGCCGGCTCCTGGCTGCCCGGGCGTTGCGACGAGATGTAGAGCCCCCATTCGCGGGCCGTCGCCTCGCTCATGCCGTAGGCGACGGGCAGCTTGTCGATACCCCAGTCCGCCATCGAGGCCTCGGCCCGCTCGGCGCTGTCCATCGAGACCGCGACGACGTTGACGCCCTGCGCCGCTGCGGTTTCGAGCTCAGGCTGCACGGCGTTGAGGTATTTGTTGCAGAGTGGGCAATGTTTGCCGCGGTAGAAGATCACCACATCGAAGGTGCCGGGCTTCTCGGCGCCGAGGGTGTAGGTGCCGCCGCCGACAAGGGGCAGGCTGAGTGCAGGAGATTTGGTGCGGGGCTGAAGCATGGGGTCCTCCATTCCATTCGTTCCACCTGGAAATAGGCCAGCGGCGCCGCTTCTCACCAGCCTGGTCACGCCGCCGTGACAAGTGCCCCACGCGCGCCCGGCGGTGCTGGTGCTTGCCCCCGCGGCGGCGCGACCGTATCTC
>JBCBHB010000478.1:0-3035 GCA_038526025.1 Pseudomonadota bacterium | reverse complement strand
GCGGCGGGGGCGTGCCATAGCCGCCATGGGCCAGCAGGTTGAAGAGCGCCTCGCGCACCCGGTCCGCCGTCGGCCGCAGATGCGCCGCCCCGCCGCCCGCCGCCCCGGGGGCCGCCAGGCGATGCCCCCGGAAGCGGCCGCCGACGATGCGCATGGGACGCCCCGGTCCCGCTCAGAGCACGCGGTCGAGCGCCGCGATCACGCGATCGATCTCGCCCTCGCGCGTGTAGTGCAGGAAGGAGAGGCGGAGGACACCGTGCGACGGATCCACCCCCATCGCCTCGATCACCCGGCCGGCATAGAAGTCCCCGCCGCCCGCGCCGATGCCCTCGGCGGCGAGCGCTGTGGCAAGCTCTTCGCCGGGCCGTGCATGGGCGAGCGCGATGGTGGAGGCGCGCCGCTCGGGGTCGGACGGCCCGAGGAGGCGGAGGTCTGACCGGGTGGCGAGGTAATCCATCAGCCGCCCGGTCAGCCGCTTCTCCTGCGCCCGCATCAGCCCCGCCACCGCGCGGGAGCGGGCGGCCGGATCGTTCTCCCCGCTGCCGAAGTGGTGGGCGTGGAGCGTGTCCACATAATCCGCCACCCCCGCCATCGCGGCGATCTGCGCATGGTCCGGCCCCGCGGGCACGAGGCGCTTCTCCGCGTAGCCGTCATTGAAATGGTGGCCCTGGTTCGGCAGGCGCCGGTTCACGGCCGCGCGCACCACCATCACGCCCTGATGCGGCCCGTAGGTCTTGTAGGCCGAGAACATGTAGATATCGGCGCCAAGCGCGGGGATGTCCGGCAGCCCGTGGGGCGCGGCGGAGACCCCGTCGACCACCGTGATCGCACCCGCATCGCGCGCGAGCGCCGCGATCTCCGCCACCGGGTTGATCTCGGCCACGATGTTGGAGGCATGGGGGAAGGCGACGAGGCGGGTGCGCTCGGTGAGGAGCGCCTTGAGATCCGCGGGGTCGAGATGCCCAGTCTCGGCGTTCACCTGCCATTCGCGCACGGCGATGCCGCGGCGGGCGAGGCGACGCCAGGCGCCGGTGTTGGCCTCGTGGTCCTGGTTCGTGACCACGACCTCGTCGCCCTCGCCCAGCATCTCGCCCACAGCCTGGGCGAGCACATAGACGTTCTGGGTGGTGGAAGGGCCGATCAGCACCTCGTCCGGCGCGACGCCCATGAGCGCCGCGAGCCGGGCGCGGGCACTGTCCATCGCCTCGCCCCCTTCGGCGGAGGCGCGGAAGGGGCCATAGGGCTGGACCTTGGTGCGCGTGTAGAAATGCGTCAGCCGGTCGACCGTGGTGCGGGCGGCGTAGGAGCCGCCCGCGTTCTCCATGAAGACGATATCGTCCCCGCCTTTATCGTCGCCCCCGTCGAAGGCCGGAAACTGGGCGCGGACGAAATCGATATCGAGCGCTGTGGAGGCGCTGTCCGCGCTCATGCGCGCACGTCCACAACCACCCGGCCCTTCACCTGGCCCTTGAGGATGGCGGGGCCGAGGGCGGGAAGGTCCGCCAGCGTCTTGTGCTCCACCATGCTCTCGAGGAGGTCGCGCGGCAGGTCGGTCGCGAGCCGGCCCCAGGCCTCCAGCCGGTCCGCCTTCGGGCGCATCACGCTGTCGATGCCGAGCAGGTTCACGCCGCGGAGGATGAAGGGGATCACCGTGGCGGGCATCTTGGGCCCGCCAGCGAGGCCCACGGCGGCGACGGAGCAGCCGTATTTCATCTGGGTGAGCACCTTCACGAGCATGTTGCCGCCCACGCTGTCCACGCAGCCCGCCCAGGTCTCCCGCTCGAGCGGCTTGCCCGAGGGCTCGGCCAGCTCCTCGCGCGGCACGATGGCCGAGGCGCCAAGGCTCTTGAGATAGTCCCCCGTCTCCGGCCGGCCGGTGACCGCGTGCACCTCATGGCCGAGCTTGGCTAGGATCGCCGTGGCGACGGAGCCGACGCCGCCGGCGGCACCCGTGACCAGCACCGGCCCGTCGCCGGGCTTCAGCCCCTGCTTCTCGAGCGCGATGACGGCGAGCATGGCGGTGAAGCCCGCGGTGCCGATGGCCATGGCCGTGTCGGTCCCGAAGCCCTCGGGCAGCGGCACCAGCCAGTCCGCCTTCACCCGCGCCTTCTCCGCATAGCCGCCCCACCAGACCTCGCCCACGCGCCAGCCGGTCAGCACCACCTTGTCGCCGGGCTTGAAGTCGGGGCTGTCGGAGGCCTCCACCTCGCCGGCGAAATCGATCCCCGGCACATGGGGGAACTTGCGCACGAGCCCGCCGCCGCCGGTGAGGCAGAGCCCGTCCTTGTAGTTGAGCGTGGAGTGATGGACCGCGACGGTCACATCCGCCCCGTCCTCCGCGGAGGGCAGCCGGTCCTCCCCGATCTCCTGGATGGACTGGCTGATGGTGCCGTCCTCGGCCTTGTCGACGATGAGGGCGCGAAAGGTCATGGGGTGCCTCCTCTGGAGTGTGGCGCGCCGGGCTGGCGAGGCCGATCTGGGCGTCGGACCGTTACCGACATCCGGGCGACCCTCGCGAGGGCCAGCGCGCGTGTCAACGCCGCCGCTGCCACCCTTCGCGATGACCGGTGAAGCGATGCTGCGGGCGTTGGCTGGCGGGTGGGCGGACCAAGGCGCGGGGCGCCAGCCCCGCGACGCGGGAACGGGCGCCCGTCAGACAATGCCCGTCAGGCAATGCCCGTCAGAGAGAGCCCTTCACCTTGCCGGCGAGGAAGAGGTCGAGCATCTCGAGCCGGTCCTGTCCCCAGAAGAGCTCGTCGCCCACCACAAAGCTCGGCGCGCCGAACACGCCTGCCGCCAGTGCCGCCTCGGCATTCGCCGCAAAGGTCGCGCGATCCGCGTCCGTCACCGCATCGGCCGGCAGCCCCACGGCCTCGAGGCCCGCGGCCACCACGGCGGGATTGGCGAGGTCGCGCTCCTCCGCCCAGCAGGCGGCGAGGTAGTAGCGCGCCAGCGCCCCGGCATCGGCGCCGAGACGCGCCGCGGCGCAGACCGCGAGCGAGGAGGCCTCGGGCGAGACCGGGAAATGCGCGGGC
>JBCBHB010000477.1:0-3039 GCA_038526025.1 Pseudomonadota bacterium | reverse complement strand
GCCCGCAACATCCGCGCTCGCGACCCGGTCGTCCGCGGTAAGCCGGGCGGCGAGTTCCTCGGCAATGTTCAGAGGCTTCTTGCCCGCGGGCTTTGCCAGCACCATCGCTGCATTCGTTGCCATGTCCCCGTGCGCTGCGTCGCGCGGCGGCTCGACCGCCACGTTGTGAAACGGCAGGCCGTCAGGAAGCACGCCTTCGGCGACCATCGCCTCGAGGCTGGAAAGGGTAAGCGTCTTGATCTCGGCGAAGAGGTTCATGGGCGTCGCATTCTCGAAGGCTGGCACGCGACCCGGCCGGCCGCCGTGGGCGCATACCACGCGGTGCTGCGACGGCAAACCGCTCGAACCATCCCCTGCCCTCTGCCCCAAGATGCACATGGCTTCACCGATGCGTAGCGCACATGAAGAAAAGGTTAACGCGCGCCGCGCGACTGGACGAAATATCAGCACTACGCGATGCGATGCAGCTGAGCCACGGTTCGCCGCGGGCAGTGCATACACTCATGCAAGCGCTGCGGGATCCGTGAGCACCCTGTGTTCCTCGAGGGCGTAGCGGTCCGTCATGCCGGCGATGTAGTCGGCGATCACACGGGCACGGGCGGTCTCACCATCGGCCGCGGCCGCGGCGCCGTACCAGTGCTCCGGCATGAGGCCCGGATCGGCCATGAAGATCTCAAATAGGTCCTGCACCACCCGCGCGGCTTTCAGGCGCATGCGCCGCACACGGTAGTGGCGGTACATGCGGCGAAAGAGGAAGGCCTTGATCGTGCGGATGTCGGCGGCCAGCCCGTCCGAAAACGCCACCACGGGCGCCCCGGCCTCCCGCACCGTATCGGCATTCGCACCCGGCCCTTCCAGCGCGGCGAGCCGGCGGCCGGTTTCCGCCAGCAAGTCGTCGACCATCACGCTGAAGACACGACGCAGCGCCTCGTGGCGGCGACGTTTCGGCTCGACATCGGGCCATGTGGCGTCGGTCTCTTCGTAGCACGCGGCGATCCGCGGCAGGGAGGCTGCCTCCTCCTCGCTGAAGACGCCCGCGCGCAAGCCATCCGCCAGGTCATGGTTCACATAGGCGATGTCGTCCGACAGCGCGGCCACCTGTGCCTCGGCGGATGCGTGCGTATGCAGCAGCAGATCCTGGCGCGCCTGATAGTCGCAGATCGCGAACGGAAGCCCGGAGATCTCCCCGCCTTCCGCAATGAGGGGCCCGTTGTGCTTGGCGATGCCCTCCAGCGTTTCCCAGCTGAGGTTCAGGCCGTCGAACGCGGCGTAGTTCCCCTCCAGCGACGTGACGATCTTCAGGGCCTGGGCGTTGTGGTCGAAGCCGCCATAGGGCGTCATCACCTCCGCCAGCGCATCTTCTCCAGTATGGCCGAAGGGCGTGTGGCCGAGGTCGTGCGCAAGGGCGACAGCCTCTGCCAGATCCTCGTTGAGGCCGAAGACCCGGGCGACCGTTCGCGCGATCTGCGCGACTTCAAGGCTGTGGGTGAGGCGGGTTCGATAGTAGTCCCCCTCATGCTCCACGAAGACCTGGGTCTTGTGCTTGAGGCGGCGGAAGGCGCTCGAGTGGATGATACGGTCGCGGTCCCGCTGAAAGGGCGAGCGGTGGGCGCTCGCGCCCTCGTCGTGGAGCCTGCCCCGCGTATGCTCGGATCGTGCCGCGAAGGGTGACGGTGCCGGCCTGTCCATCGCGTCCCCTGCCTCCCCTGTCCGGGCGCCGCGGGTTCAGAGCCCGCTCTTGCATCGCGCGCGCCAGCCAATACCTTTCCGCTAACACGCAGGCGCCGCGCGGCACACCCCTTGCCGCAGCCGCGCCTTACAGGCGTTCTGGAGGAACACATGTCGTTCAGCCTTCCCGGCAGCCCGCCGGAGACCGCAGCGCCCTCGCCCGTCATCGCCAGTGCCGGCGATATCGGGGTGACCGAGCGCGCCTTCGCCCGCCTTGCCGAGATTGCCGAGGAAGCCGGCGGCCCCGCCACGCTGCGCGTCGCCGTTCTCGGCGGCGGATGCTCGGGCTTTCAGTATGAGTTCAAGCTGGAGGAGACATCGGCTGAGGGCGACCTCGTTCTGGAGGGTGCGGGCCAGCGTGTGCTGATCGACCCCGAGAGCCTGCCGTTCCTCGAAGGCTCGGTGATCGACTTCAAGGATGAGCTCATCGGCGCGCGCTTCGCGGTGGAGAACCCGAACGCGACGAGCACTTGCGGCTGCGGCACCAGCTTCTCGATGTAGCCGTGTTCCGGGACACGCCCGGCATTCCGTGCGAGAACCGCTGCGAAGATAGATGCCCCTGAGCGAGTGGACGTGCCGATGCGGATTGCGACCTGGAACATCAACGGCATCAAGGCCCGGCTGCCGCTGGTCCAGGCCTGGCTGAAGGAGAGCGCGCCCGACGCGGCCGTGCTTCAGGAACTCAAGAGCACCGATGAGACGTTCCCCAGGGAAGCGATCGAGGAGTGCGGCTACACGATCGAGACACATGGGCAGAAGAGCTTCAACGGCGTCGCGATCCTGTCGAAGAACGATCTCGAGGATGTGAGCCGCGGGCTGCCCGGCGACGATGAGGACGAACAGGCGCGCTGGATCGAGGGCACGGTGGTGGGTGAGGCTGGGGCCGTGCGGCTCTGTGGTCTCTACCTGCCCAACGGCAACCCGACGCCGGGCCCGAAATACGACTACAAGCTCGCTTGGATGGCCCGCATGGAAGCGCGGGTGGAAGCGCTGCTCGCCGAGGAGCAGCCCACCGTGTTTGCCGGGGATTACAACGCCATCCCCGAACCACGCGATGCCATGAACCCGAAGGCGTGGGAGGGCGATGCGCTCTACCTGCCGGAGACGCGCGCGGCCTGGCGCCGCCTGGTGAACCTGGGGCTTCACGACGCCACACGGGAAGTAAGCCAGGCGGACGAGACCTTCACGTTCTGGGACTATCAGGGCGGTGCATGGGACCGGAACCACGGCATCCGGATCGACCATATGCTGCTGAGCCCCCAGGCGGCGGACAGGCTGACGGGCAGCGGCATCGAGGCCTTCATGCGGGGG
>JBCBHB010000476.1:0-3041 GCA_038526025.1 Pseudomonadota bacterium | reverse complement strand
TGGCCGTGCGTCCCATCTGATCACTGCCATGCCCGTGCCCCAACCAAGGACCGACGGATTTTCTCCGTTCTGGCGCAAGCGGTTACACGGAGAAGGGCACAGCTTCGCGGCGGCGTCGTTACGCTCCGATGACACCATGCACGGAGCTGTGATGATCCGGCAACAGTGCCGGCGTGCGCCGACGCTTGACCGAGGGCTGGCCCGGCGGTATCCGCGTCATGTGGTGATTTGTCTGACCGGATTGCGGGCCACGTTAAAGAAGCCGCTAAAGAGGTCGGTGAGGAGCGCAGAGGCGTTCCGACCGCTCCCGCTTCCGGTCGTTCATCGATGCGCCCCCCGCAAAGACGCAGGGCAGCGCGGGAGAGATGCGATATGGACGACAGCACCCACAAGCCCGGCGGCTTCCGCCCCCGTACCCGCCTCGTGCATGCCGGCAGCCGGCGCAGCGCTTACGGCGAAACCTCCGAGGCGCTCTACCTGACCCAGGGCTTCCTCTACCCCGATGCGGAGGCGGCGGAGGCCCGCTTCAAGGGCGAGGGCGGGGCGCGCGGGGCGTCGGACGAAGGCTTCATCTACGCGCGTTACGGCAACCCGACTGTCGCGATGTTCGAGGACCGGATCGCCGCCTTCGAAGGGGCCGAGGCGGCCTTTGCCACCGCGTCGGGCATGGCGGCGGTGCACACGGCGCTGATGTGCCAGCTTCGGGCGGGGGATCATGTGGTGGCGGCGCGGGCGCTCTTCGGCTCCTGCCTCTACATCGTGGAGCAGCTCTGCCCGCGCTTCGGCATCGACATCACGCTGGTGGATGGTACGGATCTCGAGGCCTGGCGCGCGGCCATGCGTCCCGAAACCCGGCTCGCCTTCCTCGAGACGCCGTCGAACCCCACCCTCGAGATCATCGACCTCGCCGCCGTGGCCGAGATTGCGCATGACGCTGGCGCACGGCTGGTGGTGGACAATGTGTTCGCGACGCCGCTCTACCAGCGCCCGCTCGAGCACGGGGCGGATGTGGTCGTCTACTCCGCCACCAAGCATATCGACGGGCAGGGGCGCTGCCTCGGCGGCGTGGTCCTCGGGACGGAGAAGTTCATCCGCGACGAGGTGGAGCCCTATGCCAAGCATACCGGCCCCGCCCTCAGCCCGTTCAACGCCTGGGTGATGTTGAAATCGCTCGAGACCATGCCGATGCGCGTGGAGGCGCAGACGGACGGGGCGGTGCTGCTGGCCGGCCATCTCGATGCGCGCGCGCGGGCGGGCGGGCCGCTCGGCCGGGTGCTCTATCCGGGCCTGTCGAGCCACCCGCAGCACAACCTGGCGGCGCGGCAGATGGAGCGGCCGGGCCAGGTGCTGGCCTTCGAGGTGGCGGACGGGCAGGCGGGTGCCTTCCGGTTCCTGAACGCGCTGGGGCTGGTGGGCATCTCCAACAACCTGGGCGACGCCAAGAGCCTGATCACGCATCCGACGACGACGACCCATCAGCGGCTGAGCGAGGAGGCGCGGGCGGCGCTGGGCATCACGCCGGGGCTCGTTCGGCTCTCGGTTGGGCTGGAGGACCCGGAGGATCTGCGCGAGGACCTCGACCGGGCCTTCGCCGCGGTCTGATGCGGTTGGCGGGGGGCTGTCGCGTGCCCCGGCTTCGGACCTTCCGGTCCTCAGCGGCCCACCCGCCAGCCTGCCCCCGCCCATAGCCCCGTGGCCGGGATGCGCGCGATGGGCCGCGGCGGGCCGCAACGCCGTGCGATCTGGATGAAGCTCTCCCCGCTCTGTGCGGGAGGGATGGATGACACCGGCGGCGATCGGGGAGTTGCAGGCGATGCTGGCGCTGACGGGGCTCTATCGGGGTCCGGAGGACGGGGTTCTGGGGCCGCGCAGCATGGCCGCCGTGGATGGCTGCCTCGACCGGCTGCCGGCGGTGCCCGCGGGCATTGCCGCCTGGGCGCCCCGGCGCCGGGCCGCGGCCTGCCGGCAGCTGCTGCTCGACGCGCTGACCAGGCGGCGGCTCGAAGCCTCTTGCGGCGCGGGCCTTCCCGTCGCAGCCTCGCCACCCCGTATCGGTGCTGGAGGGCGAGATGGTCGAGGTCGCATGGGCGCGTTTGAAGGCGCATGAGCTCAGGGCGCGGGTTGCCGCCGGCGCAGCGGTGATCCTGCCCCTGGGGGCGACGGAGCAGCACGGGCCGCATCTGCCGGTGATGACCGATTGCCGGATCGGGGAGGAGATCGCGCACCGCGCTGCGGCCAAGGCCGCCGCGGCCGGGCGGGACGCGCTGGTAGCGCCGATGCTCTGGGCGGGGCTCTCCGAGCATCACATGGTGTTCGGCGGGACCTTCACGCTGCAGCCCGAGACCTTCCAGGCGATGATTGCCGATCTTCTGGGCTCGCTCGCGCGTCTCGGCGTCCGCGACGTGCTCCTGTCCAACAGCCATGGCGGCAATATCCGGGCGATGCATGCGGCCGCGGAGACGGCGGCGCAGCGGCTCGGCATCACCATCGTCGCGACCACCTATGCGGCGGAGGCGGCGGAGGAGATCGCCGCCCTTCTCGAGGATCAGCCCTCCCTCATGCATGCGGAGGAGGCGGAGACCTCCATGATGCTCGCGCTCGAGCCCGACCTCGTGGACACCGGCGATCTTGCCGGTCTTGCCGATGGGATGACGGCGGAAGGCGGGCGCGGCGCGCTCTCCGCCGGCAAGGCGTCCTTCCGCTGGCGGCCCTTCGAGCACATCACGGCCAACGGCGTGCGCGGCAACCCGGCGCGGGCAACGGCGGAGAAGGGGGAGCGGATGCTGGAGGTTTCGGCCGAGGCGCTCGCCGCCCTGCTGCTGGACCCGGCGCTTTGGGCCCCGGCCACCGATCTGCGGGGCACGGGAACGGGCGGCGTGCCGTTCGTCCGGAGCTGACGCGCCCCGGCGGTTGCGGCCCCGCCCATCCGCCGCTATCGCCAACACATCCATGCCAGCCAGGAGAGACGCCCATGGCCGCGAAGCAGGAGCTCGCCGAGCACATCCGCACGATCCCGGACGTTCCCGTCCCGGGCGGCCAGT
>JBCBHB010000475.1:0-3041 GCA_038526025.1 Pseudomonadota bacterium | reverse complement strand
TCGAGACCTGCAGCCTCTGGGGCCTCTTCGAGCGGGAGATGCCCGCCAGCTGGCACAGCGGCCGCGCGGTGCTGATCGGCGATGCGGTGCATGCCATGCTGCCCTTCATGGCCCAGGGTGCCGCCATGGCGCTGGAGGACGCCGTCGTCCTCGCCCGCTGCCTTGGCAGGCCCGGCGGCGACCCGGCACCGGCCCTCGCCGCCTACGAAGCGGCCCGACGCCCGCGGGTGACGCGCGTGATGCAGACAAGCCGGGAGAACGGTGTGCTCTTCCACCGCGGGCCAGGCCTACGCCGGCGGTTCGACCACGCGCTCATCGGCACCGTCAGTCGCCTTGCCCCGAGCCTCGCCGCCGGCCGGCTCGACTGGCTCTACGGCTACGACGCGACACGCCCCTAGCAGAGCTCCCGCGCCAGCAGCTCAAGCGCCACCTGCCCGGCAACCGAGTTTCCGAACGCATCGAGCGGCGGCGACCAGACGGCGGCGCTGAAGGCACCCGGATGGACCACGACGATGCCACCGCCCACCCCGCTCTTGCCAGGAAGGCCGACGCGGAAGGCGAATTCGCCGGACTGGTCGTAGAGCCCGCAGGTCCGCATGATCGCGCGCAGCCGCTGGGCATGGGGTGCCACCACCTCGGCCTCCCGAACGCCCGCGCAGGCCTCGGGCGACACAAGGAACCGCGCCGCGCGTGCGAGGTCGCGCACGCTCATGGCCAGAGAGCAGGCCCGGAAGTAGCTGTCGGTCACCTCGTCCGGCGCGCAATGCAGGTTGCCATGCGCCTTCAGAACCCAGGCCATGCCGCGGTTGAGATGCCCATGGGCGCGCTCGGAGCGGTGGACCTCCCCGTCGAACTGCAGCGTCTCGTTGCCCGCGAGCTTGCGCATGCCGGTCCGGAACGAGGTCTCGTAGTTCCAGCGACGCTCGATCAGCGCGTCCGTCACCACCAGCGCGCCGGCATTGATGAAGGGGTTGCGCGGGACACCCGCCTCCGTCTCGAGCTGGATGAGCGAATTGAACCGCATGCCCGAAGGCTCCCGCCCCACGCGGGTCCAGAGCTCCGGCCCGATCCACTCCATCGCCATTGTCAGCGCGAAGAGCTTCGAGATCGACTGGATCGAGAACGGCTCGTCCGCATCCCCCACCGCCGCTTCCAGCCCGTCGGCGGTGACGACAGCCATGGCGAAACGCGCCGCCGGCACCGCGGCGAGGGCGGGGATGTAATCCGCCACCTTGCCGTCCGCGGCCGTGGGCCGCGCCGCCGCCGCGATGCGCTCAAGCAAGGCCTTCAGCGCCGCCGCGCCCTGCATCTCTCCAGCCATGCCGCGCCCCGCTGCCGCACCCGTCTCACCCGCCTGTCTAGGCGCTTGGGCGGGGAGGCGGAAGCGGCAACCAGCTCAGAAGCAGATCGTGTCGAGCGGGGGGAAGCCGTTGAAGCCGACGCTCGAATAGCTCGAGGTGTAGGCGCCGCAGGCGTGGATCCACACCCGGTCGCCGGTGCGGAGGGCGAGCGGCAGGGCCATGGGGCGCTTTTCGTAGAGCACATCCGCGCTGTCGCAGCTCGGGCCGGCCAGCACGCAGGGGCCCGTGCCGCCACCGCGCGTATCCGCCTCGGTCGATATCCGGTAGCGGATCGCCTCGTCGATGGTCTCGGCCAGGCCCGAGAACTTGCCGATATCGAGATAGACCCAGCGCGCGAGGTCGGTCGCGCGCTTCTTCGAGACCAGCAGCACCTCGGCCTCGATCACGCCGGCATCGCCCACCAGGCCGCGGCCGGGTTCCGCCATCACCGCCGCATCGCCGAAGCGCGCGCGGATATCGGCCGTCAGGGTCCGGCCATAGGGCTCCGCCGCTTCGATGGCGTCGTGGTAGAGCGCCGGGAAGCCGCCGCCGATGTTCACGAGGCTCGGCGCAAGGCCCGCGGCCTTCGCCTCCGCCCAGATCCCGGCGGCGACATCCAGCACCGGGCGCCAGAGTTCGGCGCGCGCGGTCTGGCTGCCCACATGAAAGCTGAGCCCCACAGCGCGGAGGCCGAGGCGCTCGGCCTCCAGCATCAGGCCCACCACCTCCTCGCGCCCCGCCCCGAATTTCCGGCCCAGCGGCCAGTCCGCAGCGCTCTCCTCCACCAGGAGGCGGATGAATACACGGGCGCCAGGGGCATGCTCGGCGATCTTGGCGAGCTCCGCCGGTGCGTCCGCCGCGAAGAGATCCACGCCGGCCGCGTGCGCGAAGGCAATATCCGAGGCGCGCTTTACGGTGTTGCCGAAGCTGATCCGGTCCGTGCGCGCGCCCGCCGCGAGGCAAAGCTCGATCTCGCCGCGGGAGGCCGCATCGAAGGACGCCCCCAGCCGGGCAAGACGGGCGAGCACTGCGGGGTGCGGGTTGGCCTTCACCGCATAGAAGATCGTCGCCCCGCCAGCGCCTGCACCGAGGCCACGGGCCAGGGCGCCGTAGGCCGTCTCGACCGCGTCGAGATCCACCACAAGCGTCGGCCGGTCGAAACGCGCATCCGCCAGGAAACCTGCCAGGCGCGGCGACAGGCAAGGCGGCAGCCAACGGCGGGCAAGGCCATGCGCCGGAACGTCGGAACGAAAAAGGGGCGCAGCGGCGCCCTGAAGCCGAGTGGACATCACCATCCCCATACAATCCCCGGGCGGCAAACCCGGACAGACCAGACAAGGACGCGACCGTCGCTGCTCGTGGCGTCACCCGGCCATGGGCCCGGCGCGCTTCGGGGGCGCGTGCGTAAGCGTCACCGCAGATGCGGTGGCGGGGAGCTAAGGCTTTGCCGCGCCCAACGCAAGCGCCAATTCGTCCGCCGCCCCATGACCCCAGCGCATAGGCCCGGGCATGGGGGGATGCGCGGCCCAGCGGGGCGTGGCAGCATGCCGGGGCGCAACCATACTGGTGAGACCATGCTGATCAATCCCGACCGACTGCTGGGCGACCTCCACACCCTTCGCGGCTTCGGCCGCCAGGGCAACGGGGTCGTCCGCCCCGCTTTCGAGCCCGCCGAGATCGAGGCGCGGCGCTGGACCATGG
>JBCBHB010000474.1:0-3045 GCA_038526025.1 Pseudomonadota bacterium | reverse complement strand
GCCAGTTGATAGACGATCGGCGCTTGGTCCTGGTTGCCGTAGAGCGTGCGCGCTGGGCGACCGACCTGTTGATCATCCGTGGGAACGACCGCGGCAACGATATCGCAGCGACGGAGGCGGCCGACACATTGAGCGGCGGTGCGGGCGATGACCGTCTGGAGGGCCGCGGGGGCGATGACGCGATCGACGGCGGCGACGGGCTGGATACGGCCGTCTACCGCGGCCCGGCCGACGCCTACCAGATCGAAGGTTCCGCACAGGGTGCCATTGTCCGCGGCCCGGATGGCGAGGACCAGCTGACGGGTATCGAACGGCTCGCGTTCGACGATCGCACCATCGAACTCACGGCTCCATCGCTTTCGCCAGATGAGGCCCGAACGGTCGCCTATCTCTACGAGGCCGGGCTCAACCGGGACGGCGCGATCGACCTTCAGGGGCTGAATTTCTGGATCGACCGGCGGGAAGATGGCCTCAGCGAGCAAGCGCTCTCGCGGGCGTTTCTCGAGAGTGAGGAGTTCGAGGCGGCGTTCGGCGATGCGTTCGACGCGGACAGCGCCGACTTCCTGACCGACCTTGCGCTGGTACAGCAACTCTACCGCAACGTGCTTAACCGCGAAGGCGAGACCGAGGGCGTCGCGTTCTGGACCGGACGGGTCTCGCAGGCCGACTTCACGCGGGCCGACCTGTTGCTGGCCTTCGCCAAGAGCGCGGAGAACGTGGCCGGCTCCCCTCAAGTGGCAACCCTCTCCGAGGTTGCGCCGGGTGAGTGGGACTTCGTCGGGTAGAGGCGTGGCGTAGGCCGCGCTGGGCTGGTGGTCGGATTGTGCTAGGAACAGCCGCCCTGCCCGACCCGATCCAGCAGGAGCCCACCAAAGCAGCCAACACTCTGTTCATCTGCGGGTGTGTCGCGTGGAGCATGGTCTCCAGGGGTGCCCTGCCCTAGCTTGCGGGTTCCGATCAATGCAGCGGGGTGAGGCATGGTGGACGCCATAACCGGGGCCGACGAGATCTTCTCGTTCGAGAACAGCTTTGCCCGTCTGCCCGAGCGGCTGTTCGCCAGGGTCACGCCGGCGCCGGCGCCGACACCGCGCCTCCTGCAGCTCAACAGGCCCCTCGCGGAGGAGTTGCGGCTCGATCCCGACCGCTTGGCGAGCGCGGAGGGCGTTGAGATCCTCTCAGGCCACAGCGTCGTGCCGGGCTCCGAGCCTATTGCGATGGCCTATGCAGGGCATCAGTTCGGCAACTGGGTGCCACAGCTCGGCGATGGTCGCGCCATGCTGCTCGGCGAGGTGATCGATCGGGATGGGCGTCGCCGGGACATCCAGCTCAAGGGGGCGGGGCGCACGCCGTTCTCGCGCATGGGAGATGGCAAGGCGCCCCTCGGCCCCGTGCTGCGCGAGTTCATCGTGAGCGAGGCGATGGCGGCGCTCGGGATCCCGACCACCCGCTCACTGGCGGCGGTGGCGACGGGTGCGCAGGTCTACCGTGAGACGGTGCACGCCGGCGCTGTGCTGACCCGGGTTGCGGCCAGCCACATCCGGATAGGGACGTTTCAGTACTTCTATGCCCGGGAGGATGTGGAGGCCCTGCAGGCGCTGGTCGACCATGTGATCGCACGCCACTACCCTGAGATGGCCGCTGCGGAGGCGCCGGCCCTGGCGCTGCTGGAAGGTGTGATGGGGAGGCAGGCGCACCTGGTGGCGCAATGGATGGGCGTCGGCTTCATCCATGGCGTGATGAACACCGACAACATGACGATTTCGGGCGAGACCATCGATTACGGCCCCTGCGCGTTCATGGACGCGCATCGCGAGGGCCAGGTGTTCAGCTCCATTGATGTTGGCGGACGCTACGCCTATGGCAACCAGCCGCAGATCGCCCATTGGAACCTTGCGCAGCTTGCGCAGGCGCTGCTGCCTCTGTTGCCCGGCACGAGCGAGGCTGCCGTTGCGGCGGCGCAGGCCACGATCGACCGCTTTCCCGAGCTCTTCCGCGAAGCCTGGCTCGGCGTGATGAGACGGAAACTCGGGCTCTCCGGGCCGGGAGAGGGAGATGCCGCGCTGGTGGCCGATCTCTTCGCGATCATGGAAGAGCATGCCGCGGATTTCACGCTCACCTTCCGTCGGCTGTCGGATGAGGCCGCCCCGGCCGGCGAAACCTTGCCTGGTGTCGGGGCGCTCTTCAGTGAACCGGCAGCGCTCGACCCGTGGCTTGGTCGCTGGAAGGAACGCTGCGCGGAGGACCCGATGGCGCCGGACGAGCGCCGGGACGCGATGCGCGCGGCGAACCCGCTCTTCATCCCCCGCAACCGCCGTGTCGAGGAAGCACTCGAGGCGGCGGAGGGCGATGATCTTGGCCCGCTCGAGAGGCTGCGCAAGGTGCTGGAGCGCCCGTTCGACGACCAGCCCGAGAACGCCGACTTGGCGCTGCCACCGTGTGCCGAGGAGGCGGTGAGCCGCACCTTCTGCGGGACCTAAGGCGAAGAAGCGCCCGTCTGTACGCGAGCGCTCGGACGTCGAAGGAGCCAACACCCAAGTGCTGGTGTTTTCCGTCCCGGAGGGCCAGAATGGAGGCGCCGCTGCGAGCGGTTCGCGCCGGAGGAGACTGGCACGGCGCGGTCGCGGTTCGCGCACCGACTAGCGCACCACGTGCATCGCTTTAGCGTGATCACAGCCGGCGTGATCGTGGCATCCGCCGCGTCGATGGCTGTCAACATCATACGGAAGCATCAGGGAGGACCTCAGATGTCCCCAACACGATCCAATTCTGCCGAGGGCCCGCAGCTCAATCGCCGTAGTGTGCTGCTTGGCAGCGCTGGCCTTGGCCTCGCCACCGCTTCGGGTGGTATGTTGGTCGCGCCGGGCCAAGCGGCCGCTGCCGCTGCCCTGGCCCAGGCCCCGTATTTCTACCGTTTCCGGATCGGCGAACTGGTGGGCACTGTCGTGTCGGACGGCATCTTGCCGCTGGGCGATCCGACGGCGAGCTTCCTCGGCCCGTCGCCCGACGATATGCGCGCCATGCTAACCCGGAACTTCCTGCCCACCG
>JBCBHB010000473.1:0-3046 GCA_038526025.1 Pseudomonadota bacterium | reverse complement strand
CCGGCGAGCGCCGAGGGCCGCGCGCGGCGGGCTCGGATGGCCGGTCTCCCTTCCGGCGGCGCCGGTTACTCGACCGCAGGCCGCGCCGCGGCGACCCGGCTGAGCGCATTGCGCGCGATCATGACGTGGAAGGGCATGATCAGGGTGAGGTAGAGGCGGCCACCGATGTTGTGCGGACGCACCCAGGTGGCGAGCGACACCGTGCGCTCCCGCGAGATGACCGAGATCCGGAAATCCAGGTGCCGGTCGTTGAACCCCGCGATCAGCTCCGTCGGCGTCTCGAGTTCGACCGGAAACGCGCCGACCTTGTCGGGTGCGTCCGGGCCGTCGTTCGACAGGCCGAAGGGCGCGGTCACGATGCGGCGAATGGCCAGGAGGAAGCGGGCCCAGCCAGGGAAGGCCGCGATGATCTCGGCCGCCTCGCGGGGCGGGGCATCGGCGCGAACGGCGAAGCAATCCAGGAAGTCCGACGCTCCCGCACGCTGGCGCAGGGCGCTTTCGTCCGGCAGGGCGGTGGCGGAAACACGCGGCGTTGTCATCCGTACTGTCCTCTCACTGTCCCGCGACGCAGCGGAAACGACAAAGGGCCGCTCCTTGCGGGGCGGCCCTTTTCATCATCGGCGCACACCGGGCTCAGCCCTGGCGCGCTTTGAACTTCTTCTGGGTCTTGTTGATCACGTAGACCCGGCCGCGGCGGCGCACCACCCGGCAGTCACGGTGCCGCTGCTTGAGCGAGCGGAGCGAGTTCTTGATCTTCATCGGTCTTCTCCTTTCCCGGCTCAGGCAGGCTGCGCGTCGAGCGCGGCCTTGGCTTGGGTGACAATGGCGCTGAACGCCTCCGGCTCGTGCACGGCGAGGTCGGCGAGCACCTTGCGGTCCACCTCGATCCCGGCCTTGTCGAGCCCGTTGATGAAGCGCGAGTAGCTGAGCGCCGCATCCTCGGCCCGGACGGCGGCGTTGATACGCTGGATCCAGAGGGCGCGGAAGGTCCGCTTCTTCACCTTGCGGTCGCGCGTCTGGTACTGCAGCGCCTTGTCGGCCGACTGCTTGGCGACGCGGAAGCTGCGCGAGCGGGCGCCGTAATGGCCCTTGGTACTGTCGAGTACCTTGCGGTGGCGGCGGGCGCGGACGGGACCGGTTTTTACTCGGGGCATCTCTCAGTCCTCCTCAGCGCGCGTAGGGCATGTACTGCTTGACGATCTTCTCGTCAGGCGCAGACAGCACCGTGGTGCCACGGGCATTGCGGATAAACTTCGTGGTGCGCTTGATCATGCCGTGCCGCTTACCGGCCTGCTGCACCTTCACACGGCCATTGGCCGTGACCTTGAAGCGCTTCTTGGCGCTCGACTTTGTCTTCATCTTGGGCATTTTTGGTCTCCATGTCCGATTTCTGGAACCGTACGGCAGCCCATTTTCCGGCCGACGATTCCGTGCCCGCACGATCGCTCGGGCGGGAGCGCGCGTAACTACTGGCATCGATGGGGATTTGCAAGAGGCTGAGGCTGGAACTCTGCTCCCGGGAATGGCAAACTCTGTGTTTCTAACAGTGGTTGCTTGTGACGAACGGCACTTCCCGATAGCTGTTCACGCACTACGGGATGGGTGTCTCTAGCGTTAAGGAACGACGTCAATGCGTGGTGTATCCCCCCGACCCGAGCGCGCGATGAAGCTGCGAGTGCGCGAGGAAGGCCAGTGTGTCTTGGCCTATCAGTTCCGCAGCTCCGACGAAGCCGCAGAAGTCTATCGCATCCTGCGGGACTACTTCCCGCGGGCGCAGTTTGTCTTCGAGCAGGGCGAGCCCGGCCGGTAGCCGGGCTGCGCGCGCGGCCTACCCCGCCGCGCCGGCATCGTTGAGCGACCAGTCGTAGCGGAAGTCGTCGATGCCGCTGGCATTGCCGATCTCGGCGGCCTTCGCCTTCGGGGCGTAGGCCTTGAGATGGGCGATGATGCCGGCTTCATTGCCGCCAAAGTCTTCCTCGAACCAGTCGTAGATCGAGGAGGCGACGATGCCGCTGCCGGTGACGGTGGCGCCGCGCGGATGCGCGACATAGGCGCGGGCACCGGCTTCGAGCATGGCCTCGAGCGCGCCCGAGGTGAAGGGCTTGGCCGCGAGATCCGGGCAGCCGATGGACGCGCAGTTCACGGCGTAGTGGATGCGCGGGTCGCGCCAGACGGGGCGCAGGATGCCGTGCTCGATATCGTCGAGGCTGAGGTCCTGCCCCCCGACGCGGACCACATCGTCGGTCCACGGCCCGGTGTTGAAGAGCCCGCCATTCACTTCGCGGATGCTGTCTACCGGGTACGCGCCGAGGACGAGATCGATGGTCACAGCGTTGTAGAGGTTGACCCAGTAGGCGAAGGCCGCGCCCGAGGAGAGCGTGGTGGGTTCCACCGCCTGCATCGCTTCGAGATAGCGCTGGAGGCTCGACCGGTCGCCCTGCGCGCCTGCGTAATCGAAAAGCGCCACGCCGCTTTGCGTGCCCGTGCGCAGGTGCTTCGCGAGGATGCCGCCCCAGGCGCTGTGGTCCGGGTCCCCACCGCCGCCATGGCGCGTCCAGCGATCGTCGATCAGCCGGGACTTCGGCGCGGCGCCGGCGGCACCGGGCAGCGCGGCCGCGCCGGTGGTGACGGCGGCGAGGGCGAGGAACTGGCGGCGGCTCGGGGTCATGCGCGGCTCCTGTGATCTGGTTGCTGGGGAGAGAGATGGCAGCGGCGGCAGGGCAGCCAAGGGGACTGACAGGCTTGTGATGCTCCTGTCACCGCCTGTCAGCAGGCTGCCGGCTCTGCGCTTCCGGTGCTAGCGCTGGTCGCCTAGCCTGGAACCACCGGCACCGCGACGGAGCATGACCCATGGCCTTTGGCTCGAAGCTGAACCCCACATCGCGCGCCTTCATCGAGCGCCAGCCGATGTTCTTCGTGGCAACGGCGGCGCGGGACGGGCGCGTGAATGTATCGCCCAAGGGGATGGACACGCTGAAGATCGTGGATGACAGCCGCATCGTCTGGCTCAACCTGACGGGCAGCGGGAACGAGACGGCGGCGCATC
>JBCBHB010000472.1:0-3049 GCA_038526025.1 Pseudomonadota bacterium | reverse complement strand
GAAGCGCTCGCGGCTCAGGAACCGCGCCCTGGGCACGAGGGCGGCGATGCGCGGCCGGGCAACGTCCGAGCCCATGAAGAGCGTCTCGTGCCGGCCGCGCGCATGGAGCAGCCGGTCGGTAAAGATGTGGCCGCGGTCCGGATCGGCGCAGAGTTGGATCTCGTCCACCGCGACGAAATCGGCGAGCCCGTCGAGGGGCATGGCCTCCACGGTGCAGATGAAATACTGCGCCCTGGCCGGGACGATCTTCTCCTCGCCGGTGATGAGCGCCGCTGCGTTCGGCCCGCGCTCGGCCACGACCTTGTCGTAGACTTCCCGGGCAAGCAGGCGCAGCGGCAGGCCCATCACGCCCGTGCGGTAGGAGAGCATGCGTTCGATGGCGTAGTGCGTCTTGCCGGTGTTCGTGGGCCCCAGCACCGCGGTGATCGCACTCTCGCCCGGTATTTCCTCCGCCGCGGCGGCCGCGCTGGCGGCGGCCGCTGAAGACGTGGCAGGTGCACTGGGCGCAGCGGCTGCGGCCGCCCGGCGGGCGGCGATCTCGGCTTCCACGATGGCGCGGCGGGCGGCCTGTTTCGCGCGTGCGGCTACATCCTCCGGCGTCTCCGCAGCGCGTCGCTCGGCCTCCAGCGCGTCAAGCGCGGCCGCAAGCGCGGCTTCGGGGTCGTCATCCTTGGACATGGCCGCCACTGCTCGCCGCGTTGCGGGGCACCGCCCTGCACGGCCGCCCAGACGCTGACCTAGGGGTTCAGCGCCGGCGCGTCCATGCCCGGGAGGGACGCGCCGCGATCAGAGCTCCCGCCCATCCACCTCGGGGCTCAGCTTCTCCACGCCCTTCTGGGCGCCGGGCATGTTGGGGTGCAGCTCGAGCACACGACGATAGGCGTCGAGCGCGCCCTGATCGTAGCCGGTGCGGTCGAGGATGATGCCGAGGCCGGAAAGGGCGCCGAAATGCCGCGGCTCGAGCGCCAGCACGGCTTCGATATCCGCAACCGAGCGGCCGTAGTCCTCCATCATGAAATAGAGGGTCGCGCGCTGGTTCCAGCCTTCCGCGAAATCGGGCGCGAGGCGGACGAGATCGGAGAGGTGCATCTCGGCAGCCGCGTAGTCCTTCTCCTGCATCGCCTCCATGCCGCGGGCGAGGAGCAGGTCCATGCTGTCGCTGCCCGAGCGGCGCCAGACCCGCCAGATCTGCGCCTGGATGACCGGCCAGTGCGGGTTTTCGGCATCCGCCAGCTGGCGGAAGAGTGCGTCGAGCTGCGCCTCGCGGCCCAGCTCGTCCGACGGGATGTCGAGCGCCTTCAGCCCCTCTTCCTCCAGCTCCGGTGTCGGCGGCAGCTCGGCCGGCGGCATCGGCAGGGCAGGGGCTTCATCCTCCAGATCCGGCAGCGTCGGCGGCGTGCCCTGGGCCGCGGCCGGCCCTGCGGCAGGGATGGCAAACAGGCCCGCTGCGGGGCCGATGGCGAGGGCGGCGATGAGGGCCGCGGAGATGTGCCTCTTCGTCATACTTCCAAAGTCTAGCGGGCCCGCGTAGGTCTGCAAGGGACGGGCGGCCGCAGATGGCGCCGATCACGAACATGCGAGGAAGATGATGAGCGACGCACTCAACAGCGCAGCCGAGAAGCTCCGCGAGAAACTGGACGGGTCGGACTTCGCGGGCAGCGTGAAGTTCGAGGTGACCGACGAGGGCAGCATCGTGGCCGACGACGCCGGCGTCCGCGTGGCGGATGACGAGGCGGAGGTGACGATCAGCGGCGATCTCGAGACCTTCCGCGAGCTCTTCGACGGCGAGCTCGACCCGACCGCGGCCTTCATGACCGGCAAGATCAAGATCGCGGGCGATATGGGGGCCGCGATGAAGCTCGTGCAGTTTCTCTGAGTACCCGCGCAGTGGGTGGTGCGTTGTTCGAGGCCGGCCATGCGCCCGCCGTCGCCTTGCCGCCGGGCGGTGTGGCCTGGGAAGACGGTCTGGCTATCACGGCATCCGACGGGGTCGCGCTCAGGGCCGCCCTCTGGAACCCGGGCGGCGCCCGCGGGCTTGCGCTCTACCTGCCGGGGCGTACGGAGTTTCTCGAGAAAGCCTCGGCCACGGCTGCGTCCCTGGTCGAGCGCGGCTTCGCGGTGGCCAGTGTCGACTGGCGGGGCCAGGGCCTCTCGGCGCGGTCGCTCGACGAGTCTCGCAAGGGCCATGTCGAGCGGTTCGACGATTTCGGCCTCGATCTTGCGGCCCTTCTCGCAGCGCCCCCGGTGGTGCGGCAGGGACCGGTGCGGCTTGTCCTCGGGCACTCGATGGGCTCAGCAATCTCGCTCGGCGCGGTCGCTCGGGGCCAGATCGCGCCGGCGGCGCTGGTGCTGTCGGCGCCGATGGCGGGGATCGCGTTCAACCCGGCGCAAAACCTCGGCGTGAAGCTCGTCGCGAAGATCGCCTGCGCCCTCGGCCTCGGTGACCGGTGGCCGCCGACCGATACTGCCGGCCAGCCAAGCGTCTTCGAGCCTTTCGAGACCAACTGCATCACGCACGACCAGGAGATCTATGCCTGGCAGGCCGAGGCGTTGCGCGCGGCACCCGGCCTGCAACTCGGCCTGCCCACCTTCCGCTGGATTGCCGCGGCCTATGATGCGATGGCCCTCATGGCGCGGCTCGGTCCACCGGGCTTTCCGGTGCAGGTTCTGCTCGGCGAGAAGGAAGCCGTGGTCGACAACGCCGCCAGCCGGCGCATGGCCGAGCGGCTGGGGGCGTCGGTGGTCGAGATCGCCGGCGCGAAGCACGACATCCTGATGGAGGATGCGTCGCGCCGCGCGGCGGTCTGGCGGGCGGTCGACGGGTTTCTGGCTGAGACAGGCGTGTAGCGCCCGCGCCTCACGCCCCGGCGAAGAGCGCGAGCGCTTCGGCGTGCAGCGCCGGCGTTGCCGCCGCGATCGTGCTGCCGCCCCAACGGCAGTCTCCGCCACGCCAGTCGGTGACGACGCCCCCCGCCGCCTCGACCAGCGCCTTTGGCGCGGCAATGTCGTAGGCGGCGAGGCCTGTCTCGATCACGATATCCGCGGTGCC